>NZ_JBXASW010000015.1:0-57117 GCF_058809745.1 Variovorax sp. MPBD4-3 | reverse complement strand
CCCCCCCCCCGCGAAGGTGGAGGCCGCCTGCCCCCCCCCCTGCCCTCGCCTGGAAGGGGAGGGAGAAAGAAAGGAGATGCATCATGCGGCGGCAATCATTTCGTAGACCTCGTCCTCGGTCGCCCCACCCGGCAGCTCCCCCACCTTCTTGCGGTCCCGCAGCACCACGATGCGATGCGCCACGCGCACCACCTCGCTCATCTCCGACGAAATGAAGATCACCGCCATGCCCGCCTTCGCGAGCCGCAGGATCTCTTCCATGATCTCCTGCTTGGCCGCCACGTCGATACCGCGTGTCGGCTCGTCGAGTATCAGGAGCCGCGGCTCGGTCGCGAGCCAGCGCGCGATCATGGCCTTCTGCTGGTTGCCGCCAGAGAGCAGCCCGATGGGCGTCTCGACGCTCGCCGTCTTGATGCCCAGCGACTTGACGAAACGCTGCGCCATCTCGGTCTGCTCCGCATGCGACAGGAAGCGCCGCGTGCCCAGCCGCGCCTGCAGGGCGAGCGCGATGTTCTCGCGCACCGACAGCTCCGCAACGATGCCGTCGGTCTTGCGCTCCTCGGGGCACAGCGCGAGGCCTTCGCGGATCGCATCGGCCGGGTTCGAGAAACTGACGGAACGGCCATCGACCTTCAGCACGCCACGGTCCGGCGACTCCAGCCCGAACAGCAGCCGCGCGAGCTCCGTGCGGCCCGCGCCCAGCAGGCCGGCAATGCCGACGACCTCGCCGGCACGCACGCGCAAATCCGTCGCCTGCAGTTGTCCGGCCTGGCCCAGGCCCTCGGCGTGCAGCAACGCTGGCGCGGCTTCGTCGAACGCGGGCAACGCCGCGGGCCGTGCCGACTGCGCCGCCAGTTCGCGCCCCAGCATCGCGGCAATCAGCGCCTGCGGTCCCAGGTCGGCCGCCTTCCATTCACCGATCCAGCTGCCGTTGCGCAGCACCGTGATGCGGTCGGACACCGCATACATCTGGTTGAGAAAGTGCGTGACGAAGACGATTGCCAGCCCCTCGCCGCGCAAACGCCGCAGCACCTCGAACAGCTTCTCGACCTCGTCGTCGTCCAGGCTCGAGGTCGGCTCGTCGAGGATCAGCACCTTCGACGACACGCCCAGCGCCCGCGCAATGGCCACCATCTGCTGCACCGCCACCGAGTAGCTCGACAGCAGCCGCGTCACGTCGATGTCCAGGCCGATGCGCGCCAGCAGTTCTTCGGCGCGCCGGTTGACGCTGGCCCAGTCGATGCGAAAGCCCTGCGCCACGCCGCAGCGCGGATAGCGACCGGCGAACACGTTCTCCGCCACCGACAGGTTCGGGCACAGGTTCACCTCCTGGTAGACCGTGCTGATGCCCAGCTTCTGCGCCTCCAGCGGCGAATGCGGGTGAATCGGCTGGCCGTCGAGGAATATCTGGCCGCCGCTCGATGGCAGCACACCCGTCAGCACCTTGATCAGCGTCGACTTGCCCGCGCCGTTCTGTCCCATCAGCGCATGGATCTCGCCCGGGTACAAGCGCAGCTGCACGTCGCGCAGCACCGGGATGCCGCCGAACTGCTTGTGGATGCCCTTGAGCTCCAGCACGGGCGAGGGAGTGTCGTCGTCAGCCATGCGAAGCCGTCACTTGTTCTTGTTGTAGACGTCGATGAACACCGCCGCCAGCAGCACCAGGCCCTTGATGACCTGCTGGTAGTCGATGCCGATGCCCAGGATCGACATGCCGTTGTTCATCACGCCCATGATGAAGGCGCCGATCACCGCGCCCATCACCCGGCCCACGCCGCCCGAAGCCGAGGCGCCGCCGATGAAGCAGGCCGCGATCACGTCCAGCTCGAAGCCCAGGCCCGCCTTGGGCGTGGCCGTGTTGAGCCGCGCCGCGAACACCAGGCCCGCCAGCGCCGCCAGCGCGCCCATGTTCACGAAGGTGAGGAACGCGAGCCGTTGCGTCTTCACGCCCGACAGCCGCGCCGCCTTCTCGTTGCCGCCCAGCGCATAGATGCGCCGGCCGAGGGTGGTGCGGTTGGTGACGAAGTCGTACACCACGATCAGCACCGCCATCACGATCAGCACGTTCGGCAGGCCCTTGTAGGTGGACAGCAGGTAGCTGAAGAACAGGATGATGGCCGCGAAGAACAGGTTCTTCACCAGGAAGAAGGCATACGGCTCCTGCTCCATGCCGTGCGCCGCCAGCTTTGCGCGGCCCCGCAGCTTGAAGAACACCAGTGCCACGGCGGCCAGCGCGCCCACGATGAGCGACGTGAGGCGCAGCGTGTCGCCGCCCAGCGGATCGGGAATGAAGCCCGAGCTGAGCCGCTGGAACGCCACCGGAAACGGCCCCACCGACTGCCCCGCCAGCAAGGCCAGCGTGAGCCCCTTGAACACCAGCATGCCCGCCAGCGTGACGATGAACGACGGAATCTTGCGGAACGCGACGAACCAGCCCTGCGCCGCGCCGATGACGGCGCCCGCAAGAATGCTCACGATGGCCGTCGGCACGAAGTGCCACTCGTATTCCACCATCAGCACCGCCGCCAGCGCGCCGATGAAGCCGCACACGGAGCCCACCGAAAGATCGATGTGCCCCGCCACGATCACCAGCAGCATGCCCAGCGCCATGATGACCACGTAGCTGTTCTGCAGCAGCAGGTTGGTGAGGTTGAGCGGGCGCAGCAAGGTGCCGTCGGTCAGCACCTGGAACAGCACCATGATCGCGACCAGCGAGATCAGCATGCCGTATTCGCGCAGGTTGTTCTTCAGGAAGCCTGCATGCAGCCTGGCCGCCCCTTCCTGCACCGGCACCGCCGGCTTCATCGCGTTGACTTCAGGCTGCGACATGGACGGAACTCCCCGCGCTGACGATGGCATGCATGATGCGTTCCTGCGAAGCCTCGGCCGCGGTGAACTCGGCCACGAAGCGGCCCTCGTTCATCACGTAGATGCGGTCGCACATGCCGAGCAGTTCCGGCAGTTCAGAAGAAATCATGAGAATGCCTTTGCCCTCGCTCGCGAGCTGGTCGATGATGGTGTAGATCTCGTACTTGGCGCCCACGTCGATGCCGCGCGTGGGTTCGTCCAGGATCAGCAGTTCGGGTTTGGTGAAGAGCCACTTGCTCAAGACCACCTTCTGCTGGTTGCCGCCCGACAGGTTGACCACCAGCTGCTCCACGCCGGAGCAGCGGATGTTGAGTGCCTTGCGGTATTCGTTGGCCACCTTGAATTCGCGGCCGGTGTCTATCACCGCCGAATCGGCCACCGCCTCCAGGTTGGCCAGGCTGATGTTCCTGCGGATGTCTTCCTCCAGCACCAGCCCCAGCCCCTTGCGGTCTTCGGTGACGTAGGCGATGCCGTGGTCGATGGCCTTGCGCACCGTGCTCACGTCCACCGGCTTGCCGTGCATGAACACCGAGCCGCTGATGCGCTGGCCGTAGGACTTGCCGAACACGCTCATGGCCAGCTCGGTGCGGCCCGCGCCCATGAGGCCCGCGATGCCGACGATCTCGCCCTGTCGCACGTTCAGGCTCACGCCCTTGATCTGTTCGCGGTCGGCGTGCAGCGCATGGTGCACGCGCCAGTCGCGCACCTCGAACACGGTCTCGCCGATCTTCGGCGCGCGCTGCGGATAGCGGTGCGCCATGTCGCGCCCCACCATGCCGCGGATGATGCGGTCCTCGCTGATAGGCTGCGCGCGGCAGTCCATGGTCTCGACGGTCGCGCCGTCGCGCAGCACGGTGATCGAGTCGGCCACCTTGGCGATCTCGTTGAGCTTGTGCGAGATGAGGATCGACGCGATGCCCTGGCGCTTGAGTTCCAGCAATAGCATCAGCAGCGCGTCGCTGTCCTTCTCGTTGAGGCTGGCGGTGGGCTCGTCGAGTATCAGCAGCTTCACTTCCTTGGCCAGCGCCTTGGCAATTTCCACCAGCTGCTGCTTGCCCACGCCCAGGTCGGTCACCAGCGTGGTCGGCGGCTCCTGCAGGCCCACCTTGGCGAGCAGCTCGCGCGTCTTCGCATAGGCGGCGAACCAGTCGATCACGCCGCCGCGCGTGATCTCGTTGCCCAGGAAGATGTTCTCGGCAATCGACAGCAGCGGCACCAGCGCCAGTTCCTGGTGGATGATGATGATGCCGAGCTTCTCGCTGTCGGCAATGCCCCGGAAGCGGCGCACCTCGCCCTCGAAGCGGATCTCGCCCTCGTAGGAGTCGCACGGGTAGACGCCGCTGAGCACCTTCATGAGCGTCGACTTGCCCGCGCCGTTCTCTCCCACCACGGCGTGGATCTCCCCGGCGCGCACGCCGAGGTTGACGTTGCTCAGCGCCTTCACGCCGGGAAACGTCTTGGTGATGCCGCGCATCTCCAGGATGGCGCCGGCATCGGCGAGGCTGCCTTCGATGCTCACTTGATCTGGCTTTCCTTGTAGTAGCCGCTGTCGACCAGCACCTGCTTCCAGTTCGACGCATCCACGCTCACCGGCTTGAGCAGGTAGGAGGGCACCACCTTGATGCCGTTGTTGTAGGTCTTGGTGTCGTTCACCTCGGGCGTCTTACCCGAGAGCATCGCGTCCACCATCGACACCGTCACCTTGGCCAGCTCGCGCGTGTCCTTGAACACGGTCGAGGTCTGTTCCTTGCGCAGGATCGACTTGATGGAAGGCACCTCGGCGTCCTGCCCCGACACGACGGGCATCGGCTGCGAGCCCGAGCCGTAGCCCACGCCCTTGAGCGACGACAGGATGCCGATGGAAAGGCCGTCGTAAGGCGACAGCACCGCATCCACCCGGTCCTTGGTGTAGTAGGCCGACAGCAGGTTGTCCATGCGCGCCTGCGCCACCGCGCCGTCCCAGCGCAGCGTGCCGACCTTGTCCATGCCCATCTGCTTGCTTCGCACCACCAGCTTGCCGCTCTTGATGTACGGGTCGAGCACCGACATCGCGCCGTTGTAGAAGAAGAAGGCGTTGTTGTCGTCGGGCGAGCCGCCGAACAGCTCGATGTTGAACGGCCCCTTGCCGCTCTTCAGGCCCAGCGCCGCCTCGATCGACTGCGCCTGCAGCACGCCGACCTGGAAGTTGTCGAAGGTGGCGTAGTAGTCGACGTTCTTCGAGCCCTTGATGAGCCGGTCGTACGCAATGACCTTAACCCCCTTGTCGGCCGCCTTCTGCAGCACGTCGGACAGCGTGGTGCCGTCGATGGCCGCGATGACCAGCACCTTGGAGCCCTTGGTCACCATGTTCTCGATCTGCGCGAGCTGGTTGGGAATGTCGTCGTCGGCGTACTGCAGGTCGGTCTTGTAGCCCTTGTCCTTGAAGTACTTGACCATGTTGGCGCCGTCGGCGATCCAGCGCGCCGACGACTTGGTGGGCATCGAGATCGCGATCAGGCCCTTGTCCTGCGCGCTGGCCAGCGGCGAGAAGCCGACGATGGCGAACGCGATGCCCGCGAGCGATGCCTTGAGGAATTTGCGTTTCATGTCGGGGTGTCCTCAGTACTTGCGGTTGGGAAACTCTTTGGCGGCCACTTCCATGGGGAAGATGCTCTCCACTGTCACGATGCGCTTGGGCAGCGTCTTGCCGTCCTTGATGTCCTTCACCGCCTGCATGAGCTGCGGGCCGAGCAGCGGGCTGCACTCCACCGACACGTTGAGCTTGCCGGCGATCATGGCCTCGAAGGCGCCCTTCACCCCGTCGATGGAAATGATGACGATGTCCTTCGCGGGCTTCAGGCCTGCCTCTTCGATGGCCTGGATCGCACCGATGGCCATGTCGTCGTTGTGCGCGAACAGCACATTGATCTTCTTGCCGTCGGCCTTCAGGAAGGCTTCCATCACCTCCTTGCCCTTGGCGCGGGTGAAGTCGCCGGTCTGCGAGCGGATGATCTTGAACTTCGGGTCGGCCTTGATGATTTCCTCGAAGCCCTTCTTGCGGTCGATGGCCGGGGCCGAGCCCACGGTGCCCTGCAGCTCGACGATGTTCACGTCGCCTTTCTGGTCCTTCATCTTCTCGACCAGCCAGCGGCCGGCCTTGCGGCCTTCCTCGACGAAGTCGGAACCCATGAAGGTCACGTAGAGCGAGTCGTCCTTGGTGTTGACGGAGCGGTCGGTCAGCACCACCGGAATCTTGGCGGCCTTGGCCTCGCGCAGCACGGTTTCCCAGCCCGACTCGACCACCGGCGAGAAGGCGATCACGTCGACCTTCTGCGCAATGTAGGAGCGGATGGCCTTGATCTGGTTCTCCTGCTTCTGCTGCGCGTCGGAGAACTTCAGCTCGATGCCCGCGTCCTTGGCGGACGACTTGATCGACTCGGTGTTGGCGGTGCGCCATTCGCTTTCGGCGCCCACCTGCGCGAAGCCCAGCACGAGCTTCTTCTGCGCGAAGACGGACACGGGCAGCATGCTGCCCAGGGCTGCGGCGGCGAGCGCGGTGTTGAGGGTGCGGCGATTCATGGTCATGGGATGTCTCCTTCTCGATGTCGTGAGGACTTGCAGTTGACTGTTGGTAGTAGTGATGAACGAAACCCCGTCAGGTCAGGCCAGCATGTAGCCGGTCTTCACCGTCGTGTAGAACTCCGCGGCGTGGCGCCCTTGTTCGCGCGGCCCGTAGCCCGACCCCTTGCGGCCGCCGAAGGGCACGTGGAAGTCCACCCCCGCGGTCGGCAGATTGACCATCGTCATGCCGACCACGGCATGGCGCCTGAAATGCATGGCGTGCTTCAGCGAATTGGTGCAGATGCCCGCGCACAGGCCGAAGGGCGTGTCGTTGCACAGCGCCAGCGCCTCGTCGTAGTCGTCGGCGCGCAGCACGCAGGCCAGCGGCCCGAAGACTTCCTCGCGCGCGATGCGGTGCGAAGGCTTCGCCAGGAACAGCGCGGGGCTCATGTAGTGGCCGCGGGTGGCGCGCTCCAGCGCCTCGCCGCCCCACACATGCTCGGCGCCTTCCTCGCGCGCGATGCCGACCCACGCGAGGTTCTGCGCCAGGCGCTCCTCGTCGGCCACCGGGCCGATGTCGATGCCGCGCTCCAGCGCATGGCCGATCTTCAGCGCCTTGAGCCGCTGCCGCAGCTTGGCCACGAAGGCGTCGTGCACCGCGGCCTCGACGATGAGCCGGCTCGACGCGGTGCAGCGCTGGCCGGCGGAAAAATACGCGCCCTGCACCGCGCAGTCGACGGCGCGGTCGAGGTCGGCATCGGCCAGCACCACCAGCGCGTTCTTGCCGCCGGTTTCCAGCTGCACCTTCGCGCGCCTCGCGGCGGCGGTCTGCAGGATGCGCTCGCCGTTGGCCACCGAGCCGGTGAAGCTCAGCGCATCGACCAGCGCGCTGTCGACCAGCGCCTGCCCCACCTCGCGGCCGCTGCCCATCACAAGATTGAATGCGCCGGCCGGCAGGGCGGCGCGGCTGATGATCTCGGCCAGCACCCAGCCGCAGGCCGGCACCAGCTCGGCCGGCTTGAACACCACGCTGTTGCCGTGGGCCAGCGCGGGCGCGATCTTCCAGGCGGGAATGACGAAGGGCGAGTTCCACGGCGTGATGAGGCCGACCACACCCACCGGCTCGCGCGTGACGTCGACCTGCACGCCCGCGCGCACCGAGGCCACGTTCTCCCCGCCGCCGCCGCCCGCACCGCCACGGATGGCCTCTCCGGCGAAGAACTTGAAGATCTGGCCGGCGCGGGCCACTTCGGCCACGGCCTCGGGCAGCGTCTTGCCTTCCTCGCGCGCCAGCAGCAGGCCCAGCTCGTCCTTGCGCGCCAGCAGCTCGGCGCCGATGCGGTCGAGCACGTCGGCGCGCCGCTGCGGCGTGCTGTGGCTCCAGTGCGGAAAGGCCTCGGTGGCGGCGCGAATGGCCGCTTCGGCCTGGCGGCGGTCGGCACGTGCGTACTCGGCCACCACTTCGCTGGTGTCCGACGGATTGGCGCTCACACCGGTGGTCGCGCTGGTTTCCCAGCGGCCATTGATGTATTGCCGCACGTGCAGATGAATCTCGCCGTGAATCACCGTGGCGTCGACCTTGTCTCTGTTGTTCTTGAATTGGAGGGCAGTCTAAGAACAGAATCGATATCGATCCAATCGTTTTTTACGCAAAATGCATATCAATCGCTGGATTCTGGAAAACCCGATCAGTCCTTGGTCTTAAGAAAATGACGAACTACAACCACTGGTTCATCCGCGCCCGGCTCAAGACGCGGCAACTGCTGCTGCTCGTGGCGCTGGCCGAGGAAGGCAACATCCACCGCGCGGCGCAGGTGCTCAACATGACGCAGCCGGCCGCCTCCAAGCTGCTGAAGGACCTGGAAGACGTGCTGGAGGTGCCGCTGTTCGACCGCCTGCCGCGCGGCATGCGCCCGACCTGGTACGGCGAGACCATGATCCGCCACGCCCGCGTCGCGCTCGCCAGCCTGAACCAGGCGCACGACGAACTCACCGCGCTGAAGGCCGGGCGCTTCGGCCAGGTGAGCGTGGGCGCCATCACCGCGCCGGGGCTCACGCTGCTGCCGCCGGCCGTGGCCATGGTCAAGCGCGAGCAGCCCGACCTGCGGGTGTCGCTGGAGATAGAAACCAGCCCGGTGCTGATCGAGCGGCTCGAGCAGGGCAAGCTCGACATCCTGGTGGCGCGCCTGTTCGCCGAGCACGACAAGGCCCAGCTGCGCTACGAGGCCTTGAGCGAAGAACCGGTGTGCGCGCTGGTGCGGCCGGGCCATCCGCTGCTGGGCGTGAGCGGCCTCACGCTGCGCGACGTGGTGAGCGCCGGCTGGATCGTGCCGCCCGCTGGCAGCGTGCTGCGCCACCGCTTCGAGCTGATGTTCCAGGAAGAAGGCCTGGCGCCGCCGACCAACACCATCGAGAGCCCCGCCCTGCTCTTCATCACGCGCATGCTGCAGCAGAGCGACATGGTGGCGGTGCTGGCGACCGACGTGGCGCGCTACTACGCGTCGCACGGCATCGTGTCGCTGCTGCCGCTGAACATGCCCTGCCACATGGACGCCTTCGGCATCATCACGCGCACCGACCGGCTGCTGTCGCCGGCAGCCAGGGTGATGATGAAGGCGCTGAAGACCGCGAGCCTCAGCGTGTACGGCCGCAAATTCGAGATCGACTGACGGCCGATGGCCGCCGCGGCTTCAGGTCCAGCCGGCGTCCACGGTGAACTCTTGCGCAGTGCACATCTTCGCGTCATCGGATGCGAGGAACAGCACCATGCGCGCGATGTCTTCCGGCATCAGCTTGTCGGGCAGGCACTGGTTGCGGTGCAAGGCCTTCTCGCCTTCCTCGTCGAGCCACAGCTTCACCTGCCGCTCGGTCATCACCCAGCCGGGCGACACGGTGTTGATGCGGATGCGGTCGCGGCCCAGGTCCACCGCCAGCCCGCGCGTGAGGCCGTTCACCGACGACTTGGCGATCGCATAGCAGGGGTAGCCCGAGCCCTTGGTCTGCCAGCCGGTGGAGCCCAGGTTCACCACCGAGCCGAAGCCCAGCCGCTTCATGCCCGGCACCACCGACTGGATCGCGAACAGCGCCGGCCGCTCGTTGATGGCCATACGGTTGTCGTAGTAGTCGGGCGTGACCGATTCGAGCGTGTGGCGGTCGTCGCTCGCCACGTTGTTGACCAGCACCGCGAAGTCGCCGAGTTCGCCCGCCGCATCGGCAATGGCCTGCTGCAGCGCGGCGATGTCGCGCACGTCGCAGGTGCGCCACCACGGCGCCGCATGGCCGGCCGCCACGATCTGCCGCGCGAGTTCCGCGCTGGCGCTCTCGGCGATGTCGACGAAGGCCACGCGCGCGCCCTGCGCCGCGAACGCAGAGACGATGGCCGCGCCGATGCCGCTGCCGCCGCCGGTGACGAACACCGTGCGGTCCTTCAGGCTCGGATGAATGGAAAGCTGAGGGGAATTCAAGAAATGGTCTCCAGATGCCCGGCAACTGACATTGCAATATGAATATCAATCGATGCCAGTATTTTTGATTTCAGTTATCAATATGCCTTGATACGATCCGCCGCGTCAAGAAGACATGACACCGAGCAACGGAAACAACAAATGAACAAGCACGAGACAAACACCTCTTCCTCCTACTCCCCGCCGGTCGTCGAAGGCCCGCCCGAATGCATCTGGCCCGCGGGCGCCAACCTCGGCGAAGGCACGATGTGGTCGCAGCGCGAGCAGGCGCTCTACTGGATCGACATCCTCACGCCGCGGCTTTTTCGCCTGGACCCCGCCACCGGCGCGCAACGCACCTGGACCTTCGACGAGGAGATCACCGCCATCGCCGAGCGCGCCTCGGCGCCGGGCCTCTTCATCACGCTGCGGCGCGGCTTCGCGCTGTTCGACACCACCGTGCCCGGCGAAGAGGCGAAGCCGCGCTACCTGCACCAGCCCGAGACCGAGCGCACCGGCAACCGCTTCAACGACGGCAAGTGCGACGCGCGCGGCCGCTTCTGGGCCGGCAGCATGGACTTCGACTGCAAGGCACCCACCGGCGCGCTCTACCGCTACGACGCCGACGGCCGCTGCACCCGGCACGACGACGGCTTCGAGGTGACCAACGGGCCGACATGGTCGGGCGACGGCCGCACCATGTACTTCAACAACACGGTGCTCAACAAGCTCTACGCCTACGACTTCGACATGGAAGCCGGCAGCGTGTCGAACCGTCGCGAGTGGCACCGCTTCCCCAAGCCCGACGGCCTGCCGGACGGCATGACCACCGACGCCGCCGGGCGCCTGTGGATCGCGCACTGGGGCGGCGCCTGCGTCACCTGCCACGACCCGGTGAGCGCGGCCGAGTTGTGCCGCATCGCCATACCCGCGAGCCACGTCACCGACTGCGCCTTCGGCGACGCCGACCTGCGCACGCTCTACATCACGACCGCGCGCAACAGCCTCACGCCCGAGCAGCAGGCCGCCGAGCCGCTGGCCGGAGGCCTTTTCAAGGTGCGCATCGGCAGCCCCGGCGTGCCGGCGGCGCTTTTCGCGGGCTGAGCCTCGCTGCTTCAGCCGATGCCGAACCGGTGCTCGGTCGCGCTGCGGAACACCTCGGACGGTCGCATCACCGTGGACGGAAAGTCCGGCCGGTTCGGCGAATCCGGGAAGTGCTGCGTTTCCAGGCACAGCCCGTCGCCCTGCCGCAGGCTCGCGCCGCCGCTGCCCAGCAGGGTGCCGTCGAGGAAGTTGCCCGAATAGAACTGCACGCCGGGCTCGCTGGTGTGCACTTCCATCACGCGGCCCGACGCCTCGTGCGCGAGCCGCGCCGCCAGCGCCAGCCCCTGGTGCGCGGGGCTCCGGTCCAGCACCCAGTTGTGGTCGTAGCCGTGCGCCAGCAGCAGCTGCTCATGGCCCTGGCGGATGCGCTCGCCGATGAGCGTGCCGGCGCGAAAGTCGAACGGCGTGCCGGCCACGTCGGCCAGGCCGGTCGGTATGAGCGTGGCATCGACCGGGCAATAGCGGCTCGCCGGCAGCGTGAGCCGGTGGTCCATGACCGAGCCGCCGGCATTTCCTGCAAGGTTGAAGTAGTCGTGATGGCTCAGGTTCAGCACCGTGGGCCGGTCGGCCAGCGCGCTGTAGTCGATGCGCCAGGTGTTCGCCGTCGCGCTCAAGGTGTAGCGCACCGTGGCGCGCAGTTCGCCGGGGTAGCCCTCTTCGCCGTCTGGGCTGGTGTAGCGCAGCTCGATGGCGATGTCGCCGCCGGCTTCTTGCGCCGTCAGCGGCACGATGTCCCAGAAGCGCGTGCCGAAGCCCTTCGCGCCGCCGTGCAGCGAGTTGGGGCCGTCGTTCAGCACGAGTTGCCGAGCCACGCCGTCGAGCGTGAAGCGCCCCGCCGCGATGCGGTTCGCGAAGCGGCCGACGATGGTGCCGAAGTGCGGATGCGGCTTCAGGTATTCCTCTAGCGACGGCAGCCCCAGCACGATGTTCGCGGCCTGCCCGTGCCGGTCGGGCACGCGCAGCGCGGTGACGATGCCGCCGAGGTTGATGGCACTCAGGCTCAGGCCCCGGCCGTTGTCGAGCGTGTATTCGGTCACGGCGCGGCCGTCGGGCATGCGGCCGTAGGCGCGCGAGGTGATGGAGCTGCTCATGGAGGTGTGCGTTCTGGAAGCTGGGGAAACAGCGCCTCGCGCGCGCACAGCGAGGCGGTGCGCAGTCCGATGCGGTCGGTGAGGTCGTGATATTCGGGCGGCTCGGCCGCGTGCGTGCGAATTTCCACGCGGTGCCCGGCCTTGCCCACCGCGTCGGCAAAGCGCTGCTGCAGCGCGAAGGGCGTGTTGCGGTCGTCGCGGTTGCCGATCAGCACGATGCGCCGCGCCGGGTCGCGCGCGATGCCGCCCACATGGTCGAGCGGGTCGTAGAACTGCGCGCTGCCGGTGGTGTCGGTGCGCCCGCCGTTCGAGCGGCCCAGCAGCGTCGCGCGCTCCAGCAGCCCGAAGGCGCCCGATGTCAGCACCGCACAGGCCACGCGCGTGCGCCCCAGCGTGAGCAGCGCGGCGCCCGCAGTGGCGCCGCCGCTGTGGCCGAGGATGACGATGCGCTGCAGCTTGTGGCGCTGCATCAGCGCGTCGAGCGCGGCGTCCAGCGCATGGAACTCCACCAGCTCGCGGCGCTTGCGGTGGTCGCCCGACGAGCCGTAGGTGCCCGGCCGCGCGACGAAGACCCAGGGCACGCCGGCGCGGTCGCGGCTGCGCTGCGCGTCGAGCGTGCGCAGCGGCTCGGTGTTGCCGGGAATGCGCGTGGGCGCCTGGTCCATCACGCTGTCGCGGTCGCCCGAGAACTGCACGATGGCGATGCGCGCGCCGTCGATGTCGTCGCTCGCGAAGTAGCGGATGCACGCCGGCCCCTCCACCGGCTGCACCCACAGGTAGCCGGCACGGTCGGGGCAGCTCGCGCGGTCGGCGGGCTGGTTCCAGTGCAGCACCTCGTCGTTGCCGGCGGCAAAGGGGCGCGGCACGTCGGGGCCGGTGCGCTGCGCACAGGCAGCCTGCGCCAGCGCGCACAGCACGACGAAGGCGCCGCGGGCGTGCCGCCGCATGAAGCCGAGCATGCTCATAGCTTGCGCAGCAGCACGGGCACCTCGCCGAAGTCGGACCCGATGCGGTCGCCCTTCACCAGCACCAGGTCGCCGTCGCGCAGGAAGGCGCCCAGGTAGCCCGCGAGCTGCGCCGCGTCGTCGAAGTGCGGGCCGAGCAGTTCGGCCGGCACTTCCTCGCGCAGCCAGCGCATCTCGTCGCCGTGCGTCACCACATGCGCGATGCCCGACTGCAGCAGCGGCGCGGCCAGGCTGCGGTGCATGGCCTCGGCGTCCTTGTCGAGGTTGATGATGCGGCCCAGCACGCCGATCTTGCGCACGACCGGGCCCTGCGCTGCGTGCTGGAAGCCGCGCACGAACTCCATGGCATTGCGCATCGACAGGACCTCGGCATTCCAGCTGTCGTCGATCAGCGTGGCCTGCACGCCGGCCTGCGTGCGCAGCGGATGCACCTGCATCACCGAGGCCGGCAGGCGTACATGCGGCATGCGCGCGCAGGCGGCTTCGGCGTCGAAGCCCATGGCCACCAGGGCCGCGAAGGCCAGCGCCGAATTGCGCACCAGCCCCGCGCTGTGCAGCGGGAACGAATACGCCACGGTGCGCCCCGCCATCGCGATGCGCACGCGGCAGCCGCCGCCGGGCTCGGGCTGCGTGTCGATGATGCGGATGTTGGCGTCGGGCCCCGGGCCCACCACCCAGATCGCGCCGGCCGTTCGCGCCGCCGCCTGCACCACCTGCTGCAGGCAGGCGATGTGGTCGGGCACGATGGCCACGCCGCCGGGCTCCAGGCCCAGGAAGATGCGCGACTTGTATTCGGCCGTGAGCTCCAGCGTCGAGGCCTGCCGGGTCTGCGACAGCCCGATCTCGGTGATGACGGCCACGTGCGGCCGCGCCACCAGCGATATGGGGCCGCGCTCCATCCACAGGCCGCTCTGCGCCATTTCGAGGATGCACACGTCGGCGTCTGCCGCCAGGTTGGCCAGCATGGCCGGCACGCCGACGCGCGAGTTGTAGTTGTCGATGGTGGTGTGCACGCGCGCGCGTTCGGGCAGCAGGTCGCGCAGCATGGCGATGGTGGACGACTTGCCCACCGTGCCGGTCACGCCCACCAGCAGGCCCTTGTAGCGCGCCCGCGCGGCGGCGCCCAGCGCGAGCATCGCGGCAATCGGGTCGTCCACCTTCAGCAGCGGGAAGGCCGCGTCCAGCCCCTCGACCTCGTGCGCGACCACGGCGCCGGCCAGCGCGTGCTGCAGCCTGGGGAGTTCGAGGTGGCGGTCCCAGTTGTCGGTACGCGGCTTGCTGTAGCTCTCGTGCACTGCGAGCGTGCGGTAATCGGAAGCCACGAAGAGCGACGGCGCCGGCAGCATCGACATGTGAGTGGGCCCGCGCACCACCGAGTTCACGAACCAGCCCGGCGGCGGTTCCACCAGCCAGCGGCCGCCCGTGACCTGCTGCAGCTGCGCGGCGGTCCACACCGGCGCGGGCTCGTTGCCCTCGCCCAGGCGGTCTGCAGCCAGCACGGGCGCGGGGCGCTCGGGCAGCGGCACAGGAAGTTCCGGCACGCGCAGGCCGCACCACACAGGCAGGCGCCGTGCGCTCGAGATTTCTGGCGGCAGGCCGGGCAGGCTGCCGCGCAGGCGCACCTCGATCTGCAGCACGTCGCTTTCGAGCAGTCCGGCGCGCGGCGGGCGCAGGCCGTAGCGGTCGCGGTAGATGCGCCCGGGCTCCCAGCGGCTGGTGGGCCACATCCAGTCGCAGGGGTCGTGGTCCATGCCCTCGCCCCAAGGCGGCATCGTGCGGCTGCGCATCGGCAGCGCGCGGAACTGCAGCCGCAGGTCGGCCGCCACGGGCTCGTCGGCGCACCAGAAAGACTCGACCCACAGCATGCGCCGCCCGGCGATCTGCCGGGGCGCGATGCGCAGCCCCAGCAGGCGCAGCGGGCCGAACTGCAGCGGCTTGATGTGTGCGTCGAACGGCACCGCATCGACCAGCCATTCGGGGCGCGGCGCGCGCACCGGGCCGACGACCGGCGCGGGCCGCGCGGGCCGCGAGGGCGGCGCCTCGGCCGCGGCCGGGTCGGCCTGGAACACCGGGCGCTGCGGCGGCGACAGCCGCAGCGTGCAGCGGCCATCCCGCGCCACCGCCAGTTCCGTGCCGAGCGCGCGGCATTGCGCCGCGAAGCGCGCGCCGAGCGCCTCGGCCTCCGCGCCCGCCAGTTGGCGCGAGAAGCCGTAGCCGACGCCGACCGGCGTGAACACCACCGCCTCCACGCCGTGCAGGCCCAGCGCCAGCGTGAACACGCCCGAATCGCCGAGGTCGTTGCGCACGGAGTCGAACAGCAGGTCGCCCGCGTCATGCAGGATCGGCCGGCCGCGATAGACCTCGATGCCCTGCAGCACATGCGCCGAAGTGCCGAGCACCGCGTCGGCGCCCGCATCGACGATGGCATGGCCGACGGCGATCTCGGCCGCCGAAGGCTCGGTCTCCAGGTTGGCGCCCCAGTGCACCGCCACCAGCACCACGTCGGACTCGCGGCGCGCGGCTTCGATGCGCGGTGCGAGCTCGGCGGTCCATGCGGCGGGGTCGTCGAGCGGCAGCCAGGCGGCGCCCGCGCGTTCGGCGGTGGCGGCAAAGCGCGGCTGCGTGGCGTCGAGTGAGAACAGCGCCACGCGCACGCCGCCCGCACTGCGGAACGCGGGGCGCAACGCGGCCTCCAGCGTGCGGCCGGTGCCGGCATGGGCGATGCCGGCGGCGTCGAGGTGCGCCCGCTGCTCCAGCAGCGCCTCGGCGCCGTAGTCGCCGCTGTGGTTGTTGGCGGTGGCGACCATGCCGATGCCGGCCTCGGTCAGCACCGCGAGCATCTCGGGCCGCGCGCGGTAGTAGTACGGCCCGGCCTCGCCCTTGTCCACGCCCTGCTCTCCCGTGGTGGCGACCACGCATTCGAGGTTGACGATGCGCAGGTCGGCATCGCGCAGCGCGGCGATGTCGCCGAGCATCCTGCGCGCGCCGCCCAGCTCGTGCATGCGGAAATGCTGGCGCCGCCCCAGGTTCACGTCGCCGCTCCATGCAACCGTGCCGGCGCGCCGCCCTTGCTGCAGGCCCTCGCTCGCCTTCAGCATGCGGTGATAGGCCACGTAGCCCGACAGGTAGTGCTCCACGTCGTCGATGCGCACCCGGAAGCTGTGGTGCTTGATGAAGAACGAGCCCGCGATGCGGTCGGGGTTGCGGAAGAACATCGCCAGCTCGGGCCAGAAGTGGCCGTTGGCGAGGTAGCGCGCGCGGTAGGCCAGCGCGCGGTCGAACTTGTCGCGGTCGAGTTCGGCCAGCAGCGGGCGCAGGGCCGGGTCGGCTTCGAGCCGCAGCACCATGTCGCGCGCGGCCATCATCAGCTCGAGCAGCGTGGGGAAGGTGGTGATGCGCTCGAGCACGAAGTCCAGGTAGCCCGCCACGTTGCGCAGGCCGAACTGGTAGTAGCGCGTCTCGGGCCGGTAGCGGGTGAGCTCGTTGACGCAGTAGCTCAGCCAGTGGTCGTGCGCGCGCCAGTGCTCGGCCGCGATGAAATGCTCGAAGGCTTTCTCGACCACCGCGAGCCAGCGCGCGTCGCGCGTGAGGCCGTACAGCCGCATGAGGCCGAACGCGGCCTCGCCGTCGTAGTAGATGACGCGAAACTTGTCCTTCACGTCGAGCGCGGGCGCATTCAGCACGTGCACGAAGCTGCCGGTCTCCGCGTCCTGCATGTGGCGGATGCCGAGCGCGAGCTGCTCCAGCAGCGGCAGGAACTGCCTGTCGCCCGTGAGCTCCGTGTACTTGACCAGCGCGAGCAGGCACACGGCGCTGCCGCCGAGCTTGATCTCGTTGCCGATGTCCAGCAGGTAGGCGGCGCGCGTGCCGTCGGGGAGCACAGCCGGGCGGATCAGCGTGCCCGTGAGGAAGCCGATCGAGCGGTCGATGGACGCTTTCAGCATGTCGTCGCGCGTGAGCTCCCAGGCCTCGAGCATGGCGTAGGTCGAGCTTGCGTGGCGCAGCGTGTTGTAGGTGGGAATGAGGCGGTCGAAGCAGGGAAACCAGCCGTAGTCGAACTCGCCCGTGGGCTTGACCTGGGCGGCGAGGTAGGTGCTGGCGTCTTCGATGAGCGTGCGGATCTGCGGCGCGTTCCAGTCGGTGAGGGTGCGAAAGCCCGCCGCCTGCCCTTCGGCGGTGATGGGCCATGCGCCCTTGGCGTCGACGTACACGGCGCGGGTGGTGAAGCACCAGACGGGCGCTTCGTCGTCCGCCGGAAAGTCGATCTCGCGGCCGAAGCGGCGTTTGCTGAGCAGGTGCAGGTTGCCGGGGTTGGGCTCGGCATGGTCGACGTCGCCGTTGTAGAGCACCGCGCCGCCGTGCATTTCCTGCGCGAGCAGGGCAATCTCGAAGCGTGCGTCGAAGGCGATGCCTTCGTTGAAGTAGTTGCGCTTGGTTTGCGCCAACTTCGCCTTGAGCTCGCGCCAGCGCATGGGGGCGACTTTGTCGACGACTTCGGCGCGCAGGCGTTGCGGCGGGTTTTCGCCGCGGGCGGCCTGCACTGCGATGGCTTCGGCGGCGGCTTGCCATGCGGCCTCGACGTCGGCGCCACGGCCGGATGCCACGCGGGCGCGGCTGCTGCCTTCGCCGGTGGCGAAGAACACGACGCATCCGGCCTCCGGGGTGGCGGGGTTCGCTACGGGCAGCATGCCCGCCGGGTCCGCCAGGGCTTGCCTGGCTCGGTTCAACAGATCGGCGAGGGGATTCGGATCGATGTTCATGCAGCGGCGAATGATGACAGGGCGTCGCGCGGCTTGCCATCCCGTCAATCCATGGGATTGGTCTTGTCGACGGCCAATCAATAGCTGACGCTCACAGGAAGCGTGGCTTGCCCAAGACCACCGCGAGGACGAGCCGACGAGCGGGACCGGTCAACGCGAGCGAAACACGATCTCTTGCATCCTCCGGAGCTTTGGCGTCGCCGCGGGCACGGTGAGCATGGTGCTCGCAACTGCCATGACGAGAAGCGCTGTAAAGGTCTCGTTGGTGATGATCGCCTTGTCCAGCAGGACGTTGGCGAAGATGATCATGATGAGGGCTTTGGTCTGGAGCAGCCAACCGATCAGAGAGCCCTCGCCCGGCTGCCATTTCAACAGCCGGCCGGCCATGCCGAGTCCGATGAGCTTGCCGGCCACCGAGGCCACCAGCAGTACCGCCGCAACCAGGAAGACCGCCGTGCCGCCCACCTGCCAGTTGGTGCGCAGGCCGGTGCTCAGGAAAAAGACCGGCATCACCACCAACAGGACGTTGTGGCGCAGCCAGTCCATTTGCTCCTGATCGAACCACTCCCCATCCATCACCGCGCCGGCAATGAATGCGCCGACCATGTAGTGCAGGCCGCACCAGTCGGCGCCCAGACCGCAGGCCGCAAGCCAGATAAGACCCGCATACCACCGGTCGCGCTCGGGCACGCGCACCATCAGCCAGCGAAACGCGGCCGCGGAGACTGCGAAGACCACGAGGAAGCCAGCCTGCTTGCCCACCCGCTCCCAGTCCATGAGAATCAGCGCCAGCACACCCCAGATGGCGATGTCGTCCAGGCTCGCGTAGCGCAGGATGCGCTGGCCGATTGGTTGGCGAAGAATCTGCAGCTTCTCCATCAGCAGAATCAGGATCGGCAACGCGGTCACGGCGCACGACATGCCGATGCCCAGCACGAACTGCCAATGCGTCGCCTTCGCCCCTATCCAGCCTGGATAGGAAAGCAGCGCCAGTGCCGCCGCCGCGCCAAAGACAAGAGGCACGCCAAGCGCAAGGCCAGCCGTGATCCCGCTCTCGCGACGATGCTCCCAAGCCTTGCGCAGATCCAGCTCGATGCCTGCGATCCAGACGAACATCATCACGGCCCACTGCGCGACTCCATTGAGCGACTGGATCACCGGCCCGTTGAAGACGAACTTGTAGTAGTCGGGGAACATCGCCCCCAGCACGCCCGGGCCAAGCACGATGCCCGTGATGATCTGCACCACGACAAGCGGCGCGAAATAATCGGTTCGACCAAGACGCCACACCAGATATGGGAGCGAAAAGATGATCAGCATCGCGATCAGGAAAATCTCAGAAGTGCTCACTTGACCGCCGTCAGCCTGAAGTTGAATCGCGGCGAGTCTGCCATACGCCGAGCGGCCCCGAAGGGGCTTTTGCGATGGCTGACACAGGCTACAGTCGGCCAAGTCCGGACTCTCATCACGGCGAGCTGGCAAACGACACGACGGCTACAAAAGCATGCGTACCGAATTCCGATGAAATTCAATGATCTTGCTCGCAAGGCCGCCAAGGGCCCCGGACCGCTGTCCTATGGTGGCTCGGTTCATCCAGAAGATTTGATTCGGTTTTCTCTGGCGTATGGCGCTGACGGCGCCGATGAGATTGAGCGGCTGTCCAAGCAACACGGATGGCACGAAGACGGTCTGCTTGAGGACGGCTCGAGGGTGGCGCCGCTCGCGCGCTGGGCCGTGGCCTGCGTCGCGTACGGCCGCGGCGGCGTTGCGTCGCTGCAGCACTTGCTGACCGATCGGACGCTCGCGACGTTTGCCATTGCGGTTCTTGAGCAAGTTCGCACCGCGTCTTGCGTCACGGCTCTGTTGGACTACTGCATGTCGACCACTGCGCTTTCAGACGAGCCAAGCGATCCATTCTGGCAAGCGCTCAGCGCGCTGAATACGTTGACGAGTTTCGACGACGGTCTGGTACTGCCGCAAGATCAGCAGGAGAAGTTGAGAGACCTGGTGATCGAGACATTCGCCAGCGCCACCACATCACATCAGCAGACACTTTGCCTATGTGCCTTGAGAGGGGCTCCAATAGAGGGAGCGCTGGAGTGGGCAGAGGCGCAGACGGTGACCGACCCGACCGTAAGGCGCGCAAAATCCGCCGCGTTGAAGTCGCTCCGACGCCGTCTTTCCGGCGCCTACAAGCCACCCAGTGCCGAGCAGAAACGTCAGATCCGCAGGCAGCGAGCCCTCGATGTCTAGAGTGCTTCCGGCCACAACCGGACCTTCGCCATGAAGCCAGAAAATTGCCCAGTACCTCCAACAGTGGACTATGTCAAAGTAGGTCGTGAGTCGCACGAGCTGGCGATTCGCCACGGACGAGATGCACACAGGTATGCGCTGCGCCTGTCTGAGAAAGCCAAGGACGCTGGCGATGCCGGGGCAGCCGCATTCTGGTACGCGGTCAACCGGGCGCTAGAGCCGAGGACATAGCGAGTCACTTGTAGGGCCCGCTTTGAGCCTTCGCGACGGCAGAGCGACCGGCTACAGTCGGCCAGAACCGGCCGTTCGATGACTGCTCAGAATTTTCACGGAGAAGGGACTATGTGGAAGCGTGGCGATGTCGCTGAAGGTCAGGACTATCAGCTGGTGTTGGTCCAACGGCGCGACGGTACTCGCACATACGTGCTGTGTGAAGTCGGCCAATGCGAGGGCGTCGAGGAGCGAGTGTTCGTCACAGCCGTCGTACCCCGGGAGCTTTTAGTGAAAGGCGACCTCTTCGGCATCGCCAAGGCAGTGAAATTGGCAGACGGCTCCTCCTTCGGCGTCGAGGCCCATGGCTTGTGGTTGACACCAGAGGAGTGCGCCGCTTTTGAACGCCACGTGACTTGGTACGAAATGCCTTGGCTGAACGGGTTGGCTCCTGTTCTCCCCCCAAAATAGGCGGTGACTCGCGACAGCCGTACATGGCCAGAAGCAGAGGTTGAGGAAACGGAATGATTGAATTGCAAGTGCGCGACGAGTTGCTCCAGGCGGAGCATGTTCTCGATACGAAGTTTTCTTTCGATCAGGCTGAGCCGTTCTACCGCCGCTGCCTTGCGCACATCGAATCTGCACCACAAGACCGCGAGGCCATTGAGCAGCTGCTGATCCGTCTGTTCCGCGACCGGCAGATCAGCAGCGAGCCGTTGGCATACCTCATGCACGTCCTCCGCTGGGAAGGTGTGCGCCATGCAATCGAGGCAGACTTGCGAAGCCAAGCTTCGCCCATCATCACTGGTGTCGAGCACGGGAAGGTGCTGGATGGCTTCGATACGGAATGGGGCAACAAGGTTTTCTACCGATTCTCGTGACAGCCTATGCTCGGCACTAAGAGTCACATGACCGTTCTAGGCATCTAGCTGTCTCGCCCCTGTGGCAGGATCCGGCGGCGGATTCAACCGGTCATTCGTTGGCATCGTTTGATTTGCGATCCAAAACGGACCGACTTACCGCCTCACTGTTCGCCGCTTTAGATCCTGAAACCTGAAAGCACGTCTACTAAGACTGTCCCTCGCGCGGGATGCCTGTGACGGTGACAGGATACGGAGCGCGCGTGGCCCGCTTGAAGATCGACGGCGAGATGCCGGTGTGTTCCTTGAAGAAGCGCGAGAAATTGCCCGGCGCCGAGAAGCCCAGGTCGAGCGCGACGTCGGTCAACTCGCCGCCTTCGCTGACGCGGCGCATGGCTTCCTCGACGCGCACGCCGCTCCAGAACACCTGCGGCGTCGTGTGCAACTGATCGCGGAACAGCGCGAAGAAATGCGCGCGCGACAGCCCGACCTTTGCGGCGATCTCGTCGATGCTCGTTTTCTCGGAGACATGCGTGCGCATGTGAGCGATGGCGGCGCGCAGGCGATGGTCCAGCGTCACGCCGATGCCCCCGGGCACCGGAGCGGCATCCGCGCCCGTCGTGGATGCCGCGATGGCGGCCTCCAGTAAGCGCTCCACCTCCTTGTCCACCTGCTCGCGCCCTGCACCGGCGGAGATCATCAGGTCCAGCACCCGCCAGCATGAGCGCCGCAACGCGTCGCTGATGAGAACTCGCGGAGACGGGAACCGAAAGCTCCGATCCTTTGCCTGGCTGAGGTCGTCGAGCCAGTCCTTTTTGATCATGAAGACGATGAAGAGGCTTGATCCGCTGTCTTCCAGCCGCACCATGTCATGCGCCTCGAAAGCGTTCACACCCAAAGCCACGCCTTCGCCGTAAGGCACGACCTCAGAGCCCACATGGGCACAGGCGCGCGCACCGCCCAGCCATAGGGCGAGCTGTGTTTCCGAATGAGCATGCGACACCAGGTTGGCGCTCGCCTCCAGGACGATTGCCGTGCCGAACGCGCCTTCATGGAGTGCATAGGCTTCCTGCATCTGTCTCTCATCGAAGTCGTTTGCGGCGATTGTTCCCTCGCACGCATCGGGCCAACACAGCGCCCCGGGTAAGTCCTTAGAACGACACCAGACGATTCGATACGTCGCCGGACCGGTCGATAAGCGCTCCTGGGCCACAATTTTTAAAGTTGGCGCATCGCAAAAACACAGGAGCAAACCTCATGCGAATCGCCACTTTCACGAGCGAGGGACACCGCAAGGTCGGCCTCGTTTCCGCCGACGGCACGACCGTCACCCCGCTGAAGCTCACACAGGCCCAGGCGGACACCGGCGTGCTGACGCTGATCGAAACCCTGGCCGAGGGCGGCCCGCTTCCGGAGCCAGCCGGTCCCGCAGTCAACCTGGGCGACGTGGTGCTTGATGCGCCACTGCCCAAGCCGCGACGCAACCTCTGGTGCGTGGGGCGCAACTACCATGCGCACGCCAAAGAACTGTCTGCTTCGGTGTTCAAGGACAACGCGGCCAGGACCGACGAATGGCCCATCGTCTTCACCAAGGTGCCCGAGTGCGTTGTCGGCCCGCACGACGACGTGCTCGTGCCTTCCGAGGTGTCGACGCAGATCGACTACGAAGCCGAACTGGCCGTCATCGTCGGCAAGGGCGGCAAGAACATCACGCGCGCAGCTGCGATGGCGCACGTTTTCGGCTACACAGTCGTCAACGACGTGACCGCGCGCGATGTGCAGATGCGCCACGCGCAGTGGGACATGGGAAAGTCCTTCGACACCTTCTGCCCTATGGGCCCATGGATCGTCACGGCCGACGAGTTCGACGGCACGAAGACGCGGGTGCGCTGCTGGGTCAACGGCGAGCTGCGCCAGGACGGGCCGACCGAGAACATGATCTTCGACATCCCGACGCTGATCGAGACCATCTCGCGCGGCATCACGCTCTACCCCGGTGACGTGATCGCGACCGGCACACCGGCAGGCGTGGGCATGGGCATGAGCCCGCCGCACTACCTGCGTGCAGGTGACGTGGTGCGAGTCGAGATCGACCGGCTCGGCGCCATCGAAAACAAGTTCGTCTGAAAGGCTGCGCATGACGACTCATGTTCTGAACGGCCTGACTGTCGAGATCGACGGTGAAGGCGAGGCGCTGCTGTGCATCCACGGACTCGGCGGCTCATCGAACAACTGGACCCCACTGTTGCCGGCGCTTGGCGGTTTTCGCCGTATCAGGCCCGACCTGCCAGGCAGCGCGAGATCGCCACTGCCGGCTGACGGAAAGGCTTTGTCAATCAAGGGCTACGTGGATGCAATGTCGCAGCTGCTTGCGGAGCTCGGCATCGGGTCGGTGCATGTGATGGCGCACTCGATGGGCACGATCGTCGCTCAACACTTGGCACTGCGCGATCCCGGTACAGTGAAATCGCTGGCACTCTTCGGCCCGCTGGCTGCGCCTCCCGATGCCGCGCGCCCCATCATCGCGGCCCGGGCCAACGCGGCGCGGGGCGGTGTGTCGGCCATGCAGGAGATCGCCGACGCCATCGTGAAGGGCGCGACGAGCACGCGAACGAAGGAGCAGCAACCGGCGGTGCTCGCGCTGGTGCGTGAGAGCGTGATGCGCCAGTCGCCCGAGGGTTACGCGCAGAGCTGTGCGGCGCTCGCCGATGCGCAGTCGGCCGCGCTCGAACGCCTTGATGTGCCGACGCTCTTGGTCACCGGCGACCAAGACGGAGTAGCCCCGGCGGCAAACGTCCGCGCCATGCAGGAACGCATCGCCGGCAGCCGCCTCGTCATCCTCGACGGGTGCGGTCACTGGACGACTTTCGAGCAGCCGCAGCGCTGCATACAAGAACTCGAAGCCTTCTACGCGGCACTCCGCTGAGACGTCGCGAGACTCCATTTCGACAACCCATTGCCGGCACCGCATGCCGGAGGAGACAACGATGACCCGTATTGCATTCACCAATGTCCGCATCTTCGACGGCACGGGCGAAGACCCTTATACCGGTGACCTTCTCGTCGAAGGAAAGCGCATCGTAGAAGTCGCTCGCTTTCCGAAGCGCGTGAGCACCGATGACGCGCGCGTGATCGACGGAAAGGGGCGCTTCCTCATGCCTGGCATGACCGAGGCCCACACGCACTTTTCGTGGAATGACCAACCCTCGCTCGCGGCCATCCAGTTCATGCCGCCCGAAGAACACATGCTCTGGTGCGTGCGCGTCGCCAAGCGCTACCTGGACATGGGCTGGACCTCGGCGATTGGCGCAGCCGCAGCCAAGCCGCGCCTGGACGTGGTGCTGCGCAATGCCATTGAAGCAGGCGAGTTCCCAGGCCCGCGCTACTTGGCCGGCAGCCAGGAGATCACCACCATCGGCGCGTTGGGCGACAACACGCTGCCACACATGAAGTTCGAAGAACTCAGCTTCGGCAGCGTGTGCAGCGGCCCCGAAGAGATCCGCAAGTCGGCGCGCACCTTCATCAAGTACGGTGTCGATCACCTGAAAATCAATCTGTCCGGCGAGTACATTGCTGGCCTGCCCGCCGAGATGTCACCTTTCGCGGAAGACGAGGTGGCCATGCTCGCGCTAGAGGCCAAGCGCTACGGCAAACGCATGGCTGCGCACGCGCGCTCGAGCGAGTCGGTCAAGCAGTGCGTGCGCCACGGCATCGAGATGGTCTATCACGCCAGCTTCGCAGATGCCGAAGCACTTGACATGCTCGAAGAGGCAAAAGACCGGCATTTCGTGGCGCCCGGCATAGGCTGGCTCATTCGCACGACTTACAACGCGGCCGAATACGGTATCACCGAAGCCGTGGCGACGCAGATGGGCTACAAGCGCGAGCTGGAGGTGGCATCGGCTTCACTGCGCGAAATGCACAAGCGCGGCATCCGCATCCTGCCCGGCGGTGACTACGGCTTTGCCTGGATGCCGCACGGCACCAACGCCAACGACCTGCAATATTTCGTCGACTACATCGGCATGACGCCGAAGGAAGCGCTGATGGCGGCTACACGGCTGGGCGGCCAGATCATGCTCCGGCCCGACGAGCTGGGGCAGTTGAAGGCGGGCTTCCTGGCGGACATCGTGCTGGTCGACGGCGATCCGCTGCAAGATCTTTCGTTGCTCACCGATCCGGCCAAGGTGCAGCTCGTGATGAAAGACGGCGTGATTCACAAGGATTGTGCGACGCCCGTACCTTCGGATGCCGCTCTGCACTTGGAAGGCGGCGATACACCGCTGCGGGAACAGGGGGTCAAGGAGGCATTGGCGGAGATGCACTGAAAGCAGTCCTTACCAACGATGGCTTTGCCAAACGCGGAGCCATCGCTTCGGGGCCGTCAAAATTCGAGGCGCGAACGGCAGCTTTCGAGCGCTGCGCACTTCCGCAATGGCCCCACCGCGGTCTTCCCACATTGTCCAAAGCTGCCGGTCCCGCCAAAGCCAAAAGACATCTCCCTCCATGCACTGTCTAGCTAGGCACGCTGAATAAACTCCAGCCATGTCCGCCGCTCTAGCCCCACGCCCCAAGTGCACCGCTTGCCTGCGTCCGCTGAGCGGCTGCATTTGCCGCTGGGTCGCGCCCACCGCCAATGCTGTGGAGGTACTGGTGCTGCAGCACCCGCTGGAGGTACACCAGGCCAAAGGCAGTGCCCGCCTGCTGCATCTCAGCTTGGCGCACTGCCGCCTGGTGGTGGGTGAGGCATTCGCCGTGCCGGTCTGGCCGGTGGACGACAAGCACACGCTGCTGCTGTACCCGGACAGTCTGCAAGATACCGCCCCGGACTTGCGGGGCTCACCCCGGCTACCGCCCGAGTGGCTACAAGCCCAGTCGCGCCTGCGTCTGGTCGTGCTGGACGGCACCTGGCGCAAAAGCCGAAAAATGCTCTACCAAAGCCCGCCACTGCAACAGTTGCCCCGCTTGGCCCTGCGCAACCTGCCGCCTTCGCACTACCGTATCCGCAAAGCTCATGGACCCGACCAACTGTCCACGCTGGAGGCGACCTGCTACGCCTTGAGCCAACTGGAAGGAGACGCGGAGCGGTTCCAGCCCTTGTTGAATGCCTTCGACGGGTTTGCCGAGTACTTGGAGCAAGCTGGCGGGCAGCGAGACGCGCAAACCGGCAAGTCCCGCCCTCCAAAGGTTACGGGGTTCATCTAAGTGACCAACTGAATGTCCGGTTGGGCCGCGGACCCACAAGCCACCTCAATCAAGCCGAATTTCCTCCATCACGGAAGCTTCAGCTGTCGCACCCAAATCTGCGGCCCGCAGATCGACCGCTGTCAGCCGGGCTCGGGCGCTCCGCGTCGCGCCTTCTCGCTCACCTGAAACAGCTCTCCCGCCTTGCGAGCCATATCAGCCGCAAGCCAGAGCAGATTGCCCAGTGCCGAGCCGCTTCACCGTTGTGCCAGTCGATGCCTTCGCCGTGGCATACCTTCCACAGCAGCACCGAACGCTCACGCCGATGAGGTGGCCTGCGCAGCGAAATAAAGGAGGGGCGGAGGACATTCGCTGCGGGGAGCACCCGGCGTCCTGCGCACGGTGAGTGCGGCTGTGGCGTTGGGGGTTCGAACGCTGGAACGAGTTGCAGATGGATATGCGCGGGTGCGCCGCGGAGCTTTTTACGAACGGCGAGCGCCGATGAACCAAAAATAGTCGGCAACATGGACATTGAAATGGCGCAGACTGCGCTTCCCTATGCGACCAGGACCGGTCGCATTCTTTGAAAGAAAGGAAGCATGTCATGGTCACAGTCGCGTTGTTCGTTCGCCTGGAAGCGAAGCCCGGTAAAGAGAAAGAGGTCGAGAGTTTTCTCAAGGGGGGTCTTCCTCTCGTCATGGAAGAGCCAGCCACTACCGCCTGGTTCGGCATTCGCCTTGGGCCGTCGACCTTCGGAATCTTCGATGCCTTTCCGGATGACGCAGGCCGCCAAGCGCATCTGTCGGGCAAGGTTGCGGCGGCTTTGATGGCACAGGCGGGGGAGTTGTTCTCCGAGCCGCCATCCATTCAAAGTGTCGACGTGCTTGCGGCAAAGCTACCCGGCTAGGCAACCCATCAGAGCGCGCCAGCCGCTAGCCGCCGGGCTCGGGCGCTCCGCGTCGCGCCGTCTCGCTCACCTGAAACAGTTCCCCCGCCTTGCGAGCCATATCAGCCGCAAGCCAGAGCAGGTTGTCCAGTTGCCGAGGCCCTTCGCCGTTGTGCCAGTCGATGCCTTCGCCATGGCAGGCCCACAGCAGGGCTTCGAGTTGCGAGAGGGTGTTTTCGAGAAGATCCGCCGGGTCCTGGGCGTTGTCTTCGGAAGCTACCGGCGTAGTTGGCCGGGCTATAGTCTTGGTAGCCATTTTTGTGCGGTTCCTTCCAAGGTGGTTGCACGAACTTGGTTAGACGGTCGGGGTGCTTGCTACACCCCGGCCGTCGCCTTTTGATACCTCGCATCCGCATCGCTGCTTTCGCACCGACGACCTGCCGCGAGGCAAGCAGCCTTCGAACATTTCGGTGTTGGGTGTGCCGATGGGGTGCCTTGCGCAGCGAAATAAAGGAGGAGCCCGAAGGGCGGGGGACATTCGCGGAGCAAGGCACCCCGTCGGCGTGAGCACGCCCTGAAGGCATCCGACACACACGCATTCGATACCGCATCGAGCCGCAAGGCTTCTGCGCCGGCCGGCATGCGAATCGCGCCCGCGCCGCAGAATTGCCGCTCCTCTGGAGCCGCACCGTCATCATGAGTCAACCAACATTCCCGCCCCGCCTGTTCGAGCCCCTGAAGCTCGGCCAGCTTGAGATAGACAACCGCATCATCATCGCGCCCATGTGCCAGTACTCCGCCACGGAGGGCACGCCGGGCGACTGGCACCTTATTCACCTCGGCCACCTGGCGCTGTCCGGTGCGGGGCTGCTGATCATCGAGGCGACGGCCGTGGAGGCCGAAGGGCGCATCTCCCCCGGCGACCTTGGCCTTTATTCCGATGCCAATGAAGAAGGCCTGGCGCGGGTGCTGCATGCCACGCGCGCTTTTTCGCCCATCAAGATCGCCATGCAGTTGGGGCACGCGGGGCGCAAGGCGTCGAGCCGCGCGCCCTGGGAAGGCGGCAAGCAGATCCGCCCCGGCGAGCCCGACGGATGGAAGGCATATGCGCCCTCGCCCGTTCCGCATTCGCCCACCGAAGACCCGCCCATCGCCCTCGACGCCGCCGGCCTGCGGCGCGTGCGCGATGCCTTCGTGGCGGCGGCACGGCGCGCGGCGCGGCTGGGCATCGACGGCATCGAGATCCACGCGGCGCACGGCTATCTGCTGCACCAGTTCCTGTCGCCCATCGCCAACCACCGCGACGACGAATACGGCGGCAGCCTGGAGAACCGCATGCGCTTTCCGCTCGAAGTGTTCGACGCGGTGCGCGAAGCCTTCCCGGCCGAGCGGCCGGTGTGGGTGCGCGTGTCGGCCAGCGACTGGGTGCCGGGCGGCTGGGACCTCGACGGCACGGTCGCGTTCTCGCAAGCACTGAAGGCGCGCGGCTGCGCGGCCATCCATGTATCGAGCGGCGGCGTGTCGCCTCAGCAGGCCATCACGCTGGGCGCGGGCTACCAGGTGCCGTTCGCGCAACGCATCAAGGCCGAGGTCGGGCTGCCGACCATCGCCGTTGGGCTCATCACCGAGCCGGCCCATGCCGAGGCAATCATTGCCGACGGGCAGGCCGACGCGGTGTCGCTGGCCCGCGCGATGCTGTACGACCCGCGCTGGCCGTGGCACGCGGCGGCCGAGCTGGGCGCGCAGGTGAAGGCGCCGCACCAGTACTGGCGCTCGCAGCCGCGCGAGTTCAAGGACCTGTTCGAGAACGCGGCGTTCGGCGCGCGCTAGGCCCCGGCCAGGTCCAGATAGAAAAAGGTGGTGGCGCACGGCTCGCCCCGCGGCAGCAGCGCGAAGCCGGGAACGCTGCCCACCCGCGTCCAACCCGTGCGGGCGTAGAGCCGCTCGGCCTCGGGACTGGAGGTGTCGAGCACCAGCAGCGTCTTGCCGCGCTCGCGCGCCTGCTGCTCGGCAGCGCGCATCAGCAGTTCGCCGATGCCCCGGCGCCGCGCCCTGCGGTGCACCAGCATCTTGGAAACCTCGCCGCGGTGCGGCTGGTTCTCGGGCTGCGCCAGCACCACCTGCACGGTGCCGACGATGCCTTCGGCGTCTTCGGCCACCAGCAAGTCGCGCTCGCCGGCGGCCACGCCCGCGGCCACGTTGCGCCAGAAAGCCTGTGCGCGCTCGGGCGTGAGCGGATGCATGAAGCTGACCGACGCACCGCCCTCGACGCAGTCGATCAGCAGGTCGGCCAGCGCCTGCAGCTGGCCATCATCCACCGCCGAAAGAAGACGGATGCGGGGCGCTTCGAGGTTGGTCATGTCGCTCATTTCCAGGAAAAAGGCAGGGTCGCGATCACCACGGCGTAGCGCGTGGTCTCGCGCGAGGGGTTGTAGTAGCTCATGGGGCGGTCCAGCACCATCGCCAGGCAGTCGCCGGTGGAAAGCCGGTGGCTGTCTTCGCCCAGCGTGAGTTCGATGACGCCGTCGAGCACCCACACCTGCTGGTGGATGAGCGGCTCGCGCGCCGAGCTTTCGTAGGCCACGCGGGCCTTGGGCGGGAACAGCACCTCGACGATCTGTATGGGCGAAGCGAAGCCGCTGGGCGACACGTTGCGCCGCACGTAGCCGGAGTGCGGGTCGCGCCACTGCAGCTGGCCGGCCAGCCGCGACACCGGATCGGCGGCGGGCGCCGGCGCCTCGAACAATGAGGCCAGCGACACGCCCAGACCGGTCGCGAGTTTTTCGAGCAGCACGGCGGTGGGACTGCTTTCGCCGCGCTCGATCAGCGAGATCATGGAACGGCTCACGCCGCAGTGCGTGGCCAGCGCGTCGAGCGAAAGGCCGCGCTGCGCGCGCAGGTCGCGCACGCGCTGCGCGATGCGGTCGTTCAGACCGGATGAGCCTTCTTCAATTTCCTTCATATTGGATGAAATATCCACCATGAAGGAATCTACGTCAAGCCTACCGGCAGTTCGCCCTCACCGGGAAGGGCCGATCAATGCGGCACGCGCGGCTTCCGAAGGAAAGACGCAGGCCACGTCGTGCGCGCAGCCCGGCACGACCGCGACCTGGCGCTGCTTCTCGGGCGCGAGCACCGCGCGGTCGTACTGCGCATAGGCCAGGCCGCGCTGCAGGCGGAAGGTGCCTTGCGCGAGCGCCGCGCAGGAGCGGTCGAGAACGCGGTAGGCCGTGCCCTTGGCATCGTTGCTGTCGAGCGCGCCTTCGAGGTAGCTGATGTCGGCTTCCGCGTACTGCCGGCGGGCCTGTTCGGCGCCGCGCCCGAGGTGCGCGGGCAGGTCGTCGGTGCCGTACTTCCAGCGGTTCGTTTCGGGGCATGCGGCGGCGTCGGGCACCGCGAATCCCGCGACCGACGTGCCGTCGGGTGCGAACCGAGGGCGCACCGGGTCGAAATAGAGCCACGTACTCGGGTCGGCGACCACGTAGCGGATGGCGACCTTGCCCGCAGTCCCGCCGGTCCGCGCGAACGCGGCATAGCGTTGCACGAACTGCCCGCCGGCCGAGAAGCCCGCGATGGTGATGGTGCGCAGGCCCGGCCAGCGCTGCACCAGCTCGGCCACGAGCGCGTCCATGACCGCGAACGAGCCGATGCGGCTGCCCGATGCCGAACGGCCGCCTTCGAGCCAGGAGCCGCAGGTCCACAGCAGGTCACCGGGCTGCGGCGCGGGCAGGCCCGGCGTGTTGCAGCGGCCTGCCGCGGCTTTGTCGGCGGGCACCTGGAAGAGCGGCGCGATCACCAGCGTGTCGTCCAGCGTGCCGGCATTGCGAACGGTGCGCAGCGTTGCCTCGAATGTCTTGTTGGCGTCGCGCGAATGGCCGTGCATGGCGACGAGCGCCCTGGTCGGCGCGGCTGCGGGATCGAGCGACGCGTAGTAATGCAGCGCACCTGCGGCACCGTCCGGCGTGAGGCTGCGCAGGCATTCCGCGGCCGCCGAGGCGGTGCAGGCGGAGGAGTCGGCTGCCGCCGCATAGGCCGGCCAGCACACCGGCAGGCACGCGGCCGCGAGGAAAAGAAGGAGCCTTCTGCAGCTGGGCATGTTCGCGAAATTCCAAAAAAGGATGGATGGCGGATTCTCTGCCTGCCGCCATCTGCGAACCTGACTGCGCCAGCCGCTCTGAACCTAGCGATTTAATCTGTCGAACAACAAATCTTCGAACACAAATTCGGCGATCAGGCGCAGATCATCCAACATATCTCCAGCACGAGCCGCCCATGAGCACCACAACCGACTCCGACCCCCTGCCCTCCTCGTTCGCGGCATTCGCCGATGGCCTGCCACCCGGCCCTTCGCCGCTGCGCGAGCAGATCACCGCGGCCTGGCGCCGCGCCGAACCCGAGGCATTGCCGCCGCTTCTCGAACAGGCCCGCCTGCCGCGCGCGCAGGCCGAAGAGGCGCATGCGCTGGCGCATCGCATCGCGCGGCAACTGCGCTCGCGCAAGAACGCGAGCGGCCGTGCCGGCCTCGTGCAGGGACTGCTGCAGGAGTACGCGCTGTCGTCCCAGGAAGGCGTCGCGCTCATGTGCCTGGCCGAAGCGCTGCTGCGTATTCCCGATGCCGAAACGCGCAACGCGCTGATCCGCGACAAGATCGCCCACGGCCAGTGGCAGACGCATGCGGGCCGCAGCCCGTCGGTGTTCGTCAACGCCGCCACCTGGGGCCTGCTGCTGACCGGCAAGCTGGTGGCCACGCACAGCGAGACCGGCCTGTCGGCCGTGCTCACGCGCCTGATCGGCAAGGGCGGCGAGCCGCTGATCCGCAAGGGCGTGGACATGGCGATGCGCATGATGGGCGAGCAGTTCGTCACCGGAGAAACCATCGCGCAGGCGCTGGGCAACGCGCGCGAGCTGGAGGCGCAGGGCTTTCGCTATTCGTACGACATGCTGGGCGAGGCCGCGCTCACCATGGAAGATGCCAGGCGCTACAAGCTCGCCTATGAAGAGGCGATTCACGCGATCGGCAAGGCCTCGGATGCGCGCGGCGTGTATGAGGGCCCGGGCATCTCCATCAAGCTGTCGGCGCTGCACCCGCGCTACAGCCGCGCGCAGCACGCGCGCGTGATGGCGGAGCTGTACCCGGTGCTGCGCGAACTGACGCTGCTGGCGCAGCGCTACGACATCGGCCTGAACATCGACGCCGAGGAAGCCGACCGGCTGGAGCTGTCGCTCGACCTGCTGGAGCGCCTGTGCTTCGAGCCGGCGCTCGCGGGCTGGAACGGCATCGGCTTCGTCATCCAGGCCTACCAGAAGCGCTGCCCCTTCGTGATCGACTACGTGATCGACCTCGCGCGCCGCAGCCGCCACCGGCTGATGGTGCGGCTGGTGAAGGGCGCCTACTGGGACAGCGAGATCAAGCGCGCGCAGATCGACGGGCTCGACGGCTACCCGGTCTACACGCGCAAGGCCTACACCGACGTGTCTTACCTCGCCTGCGCGCGCAGGCTGCTCGCCGCGCCGGAGGCGGTGTACCCGCAGTTCGCCACGCACAACGCGCACACGCTGGCCGCCATCTACACCATGGCCGATCCGTCGCGCTACGAGCCGGGGCAGTACGAGTTCCAGTGCCTGCACGGCATGGGCGAGCCGCTGTACGAGCAGGTGGTCGGCCCGCTCGGGCGGCCGTGCCGCATCTATGCGCCCGTGGGCACGCACGAAACGCTGCTGGCCTACCTGGTGCGCCGCCTGCTGGAGAACGGCGCGAACACCTCGTTCGTGAACCGCATCGCCGACCCGACGATTTCGCTGGAGGCGCTGGTGGAAGACCCGGTGGCAACGGTGGAACACATGGCCGCGCAGGAAGGCACGGTGGGGCTGCCGCATCCGGCCATCGCGCTGCCTGCGGCGCTGTACCGCACGCAGCGCCGAAACTCGCGCGGGCTCGATCTTGCGAACGACGACAGCCTGCGCCTGCTGGGCCAGAGCCTGCAGGCCACCGCGCATGAGGGCTGGCATGCCGGGCCGATGCTGGCGGTGGGCGCCGACACGCAAAGCGAACCGGCCGATGTGCTGAACCCCGCCGACCATCGCGATGTGGTCGGGCAGGTGCGGGAGGCCACGCCGGCCGATGTCGAATCCGCCGTTTCGCAAGCCGCGGGCACTGCCGGCGCCTGGGCCGCCACGCCGCCCGCCGAGCGTGCCGCCATGCTCGAGCGCGCCGCCGATCTGCTCGAAGAACAGATGCCGCGCCTGCTCGGGCTGCTGGCGCGCGAGGCCGGGAAGACCTATGCCAACGCCATTGCCGAAGTGCGCGAGGCGGTGGACTTCCTGCGCTTCTATGCGGCGCAGGCGCGCAGCGACTTCTCGAACGACACGCACCGCGCGCTCGGCACGATAGTGTGCATCAGCCCGTGGAATTTTCCGCTCGCGATCTTCACCGGCCAGGTGGCGGCCGCGCTCGCGGCCGGCAACCCGGTGCTCGCCAAGCCGGCCGAGCAGACGCCGCTGGTCGCCGCCGAGGCGGTGCGCCTGCTGTGGCAGGCCGGCGTGCCGCGCGCCGCGGTGCAGCTGCTGCCGGGACGCGGCGAGACGGTGGGCGCCAGCCTGGTCGCCGACGCGCGTGTGCAGGGCGTGATGTTCACCGGCTCGACCGAGGTCGCGCGCATCCTGCAGAAGACGCTGTCGCAGCGCCTCGGTGCCCACGGCGCGCCGGTGCCGCTGATCGCGGAGACGGGCGGGCAGAACGCGATGATCGTGGACTCCTCCGCGCTGGTGGAGCAGGTCGTCACCGACGTGATGGCCTCGGCCTTCGACAGCGCCGGCCAGCGCTGCTCGGCCCTGCGCGTGCTGTGCGTGCAGGAAGAAGCGGCCGACCGGCTGGTCGAGATGCTCGAAGGCGCGATGGCCGAGGCCTGCATCGGCAATCCCGCGCGGCTGGCCGTGGACGTGGGTCCGGTGATCGACGCCGAGGCGCGCGACGGCATCGAGCGCCACATCGCAGCCATGCGCGCGCGCGGCCACAAGGTCTACCGCCAGGGCCGCGAGCATGGGCAGGACACGCGCCACGGCACCTTCGTGATGCCCACGCTGATCGAGCTGGACAGCATTTCGGAACTGCAGCGCGAAGTGTTCGGCCCGGTGCTGCACCTGGTGCGCTACCGCCGGCGCGACCTTGGCGCGCTGGTCGGGCAGATCAACGGCACGGGCTACGGCCTGACGCTGGGCGTGCACACGCGCATCGACGAGACCATCGCGCAGATCGTGCAGCACGCGAAGGCGGGCAACGTGTACGTCAACCGCAACATCGTGGGCGCGGTGGTGGGCGTGCAGCCCTTCGGCGGCGAAGGGCTGTCGGGCACCGGGCCGAAGGCGGGCGGGCCGCTGTACATGCTGCGCATGCTGTCGAAGCGGCCCGACGATGCGATGGCGCGGGCGATGGGTGGCGAAGGCGCTTGCGAGGCGGTGCCGAACGCAGGCCTGTCGGCGCTGGCCCGCTGGGCGCGGAAGACCGGGCGCGACGCGCTGGCCGCGCAATGCGCGCGCTTCGCATCGCTGTCGCGCGCAGGCGATTCACGCACGCTGGCCGGCCCGACCGGCGAGCGAAACGTCTACACGCTGGTGCCGCGCGAGGCGGTGCTCTGCCTGGCCGGCACCGAGGCCGACCGGCTGGCGCAACTGTCGGCCGTGCTGTCGGTGGGCAGCACCGCCATCTGGCCGGCCGATGCCGACACGCAGGCCCTGCGTGCGTCGCTGCCGGCCGAGGTGCAGCAGAGCGTGGCCATCGCCAGCGACTGGCGCTCGCCGACCGTGGCCTTCGACGCCGCGCTGCACCACGGCGACGACAGCACCCTGGCCGACGCGATGCAGCGCATTGCCGCGCGGCCCGGCCCCATCGTCGGCGTGCGGGCCTTCGCGCCGGGCGACGCGGACATTCCGCTCGAAAGCCTGGTGGTGGAACGCGCGCTCAGCGTCAACACCGCGGCAGCGGGCGGCAACGCAAGCCTGATGACGATCGGCTGATCCGGCCTTCTACTTGTCGAACGCCGGATCGATCGGCACGCGGTAGCCGTTGACCAGCCGGTTGGTCTCGTTGGCCATGCCGACCACGGCCATCAGCTCGGCGAACATCTCCGGCGTCATGCCGGCCTTGGCCGCGCCCGCATGATGGCTCGCGATGCAGTAGCCGCAGTTGTTGGTGACGCTCACCGCGAGGTAGACCATTTCCTTGACCACCGGATCGAGCGCGCCGGGCGCCATCACCTCCTTGAGGCTGCCCCAGGTGCGCTTGAGCGTGGCGGGATCGTTGGCGAGGTACTTCCAGAAGTTGTTGACGTCGGGCACGTTGCGCGAGGTCTTGATGTCGTCGAACACGGCCTTGACGTCGTCGGAGGCGGCGGCGTACTCGATGGGTTGTGGCTTCACTATTCAATCTCCTGGGACGAAGGCCGCATTGTGGAGCGGCCATCGCCATCAGTCAGGCACCGCCGGCTCCGGCCGCCGCCAGAGCCACGCGAGCACGACGGCCATCGAGCCGATGCCGAGGCCCGCGAGCCAGGCCTTGTGCGCGGTGAGCGCGATGACGACGGCGCAGAACGCCATCGCCGCGGTGGCGCTCCACTTGGCGCGGCGGCTCACTGTGCGCCCGTTCTCCCAGTTGCGCAGGATGGGGCCGAACAGCCGGTGCTCCAGTAGCCACCGATGCAGCCGCGGCGAGCTGCGCGCCGCGGCCCACGCGGCCATCAGCACGAACACCGTCGTCGGCATGCCCGGCACGATCACGCCGATGACGGCCAGCACCAGGCACAGCGCGGCAAAGGCCAGCAGCAGCCAGCGGGCGGCCAATGGCAACGGGCGCGGCACGGCGACGGCGGCATCCGCGGCGGGCGGGTTCTTTTCTTCGGCGGGGATCACGAGCCGATTGTCTTTCAGCGCACGACGCGCAGCGCCACCGGCCGTTGCAGTTGCCGACCAAGGCGTCTTGATAACAGGAATTCACAAATGAGATTCATTATCATCACGACCCTTCGCGGCGTTGTTTCGACGTCGCGATCCGGGCATCTCCTGTCGCCCGGCCATCGGCCCTCTCACAGCGCAACTTCCCCGTGATTTTTCCAACCTCTTCTTCTCCTCTTCCTTTCGCGCGTGCTTTTGCCGCCCTGCTGGCGCTGTCCCCTGTGACCGAACTGCTCGCGCAGCAGGCGCCGGATGCCGGCTCCGCCAACACGCTCAAGACGACCGAGATCCACGACCAGTCGGAGGGCGCGGCTTCCGGCTACGCAGGCCCGCGCGGCGGGACCGCGGCAACGCGCACCGAGACCCCGCTGATCGAGGTGCCGCAGGCGGTGCGGGTGGTGCCGCGCCAGTTGATCGAAGACCTGGGCGCGACGCGGCTGGGCGACACCATCGACTACGTCAGCGGCATCGCGCGGCTCAACGACTTCGGCGGCACCTGGGACAACTTCGCGATCCGGGGCTTCAGCAACACGGAAGGCGGCTCGCTGCTCAATGGCTTTCCCTCGGGCCGGGGCTATGGACCGCAGCGCGACGTGGCGAGCGTCGAACGCGTCGAATTCCTCAAGGGCCCGGCCGCGGCGCTCTACGGCAGCAGCGAGCCCGGCGGAACCATCAACATCGTGACCAAGAAGCCGCAATTCACCGCCGCGCACAACGTCGGCGTGGAGTTCGGCACGCTGGGCTTCCGTCGCACGACGCTGGACACCACCGGCCCGCTGGGCAGCAGCTTCGCCTACCGGCTCAATGCGGTGGCCGAGGACGGCGCCAGCCGCAGCAGCTTGATCGACAGCCGCAAGCAGGTACTGGCACCGGCGCTCACCTGGACTCCCGACAGCCGCACTGTGGTGCAGTACGAAGCCGAACTCGTGCGCATCCGCGCGCCGCTCGACCGCGGCCTGATCCAGATCAACGGCAATGTCGGCGTTCTTCCGCGCGACCGCTTCCTCGGCGAGCCCGACCGGGACAACATGCACATCGAGGGCGACACCCATCAACTGACGGTGGACCGCGAGCTGGGCCAGGGCTGGCGCGCCCGGGTCGGCACGTCCTACCGCGAGACCCGCTACTTCGGCGACGCGGTCGACCTCAACAGCACGCTGCGCGCCGACGCCCGCACCCTCAATCGACGGGACAGCTGGCGCAGCCTGCCGTCGCGCGACACGTCGGTGCAGGCCGAAGTCGAGGGCAAGTTCAGCACGGGCGGCATCGGCCACACGCTGCTGGCGGGCGTGGAGTCCTGGCGGCTCTTCATGGGTCAGTACGGCGAGTATTCGAGCGTGGCCAGGGCGCCGTATGCGATCGATATCTACCAGCCGCTCTACGGCCAGGCCCGCACGGCGCCGCTCTCGCCCCTGTTCAACACACGCGACGACCAGCGCGCCACCGGCGTCTTCGTGCAGGATCAGATCGACCTGTCGCCGCAATGGAAGCTGCTGGCCGGCGTGCGCTTCGACCGCTTCCACCAGGACTACGACGACCTGCTGGCACGCAAGTCCACCGCCCAGAGCCATTCGGCCACTTCGCCGCGCGTGGGCATCACGTATCTCGTGAGCGACCGGCTGTCCTTCTATGCCAGCGCCGGCAAGTCCTTCAAGCCCAATTCGGGCGGAGACGAGAACGGCAACGCGTTCGCGCCGCAATCGGGCCGCGCGCTGGAAGCCGGCGCCAAATGGCTGTCGGCCGACGAGCGGCTGACCGCCACGATGGCGGTGTTCGACATCCGCAAGAGCAACGTGCTCACCCGCAGCCCGACCAACGCCAACTTCAACGTGGCCGCCGGCCAGGCGCGCAGCCGCGGCATCGAGGCCGACGTTGCCGGCCAGCTGGACGCGCACTGGCGCCTCACCGGGAACCTGGCCTATACCGACACCGAAGTCACCCGCGACAACAACCCGGCGATGCTCGGGCGCAGGCTGGCCAACATTCCGCGCGTCAGCGGCGGCCTGTTCGCCATCCGCGAGGACAGGCTGTTCGACGGCCGCTACGGCATAGGCGGCGGCGTGGTGCATGTGGGCGAGCGCACCGGCAACGCCACCGACACCTACCGGCTGCCTGCCTACACCACCGTGCGCCTGACGGCCTACTGGCAGGTCAATCCGCGCGTTCGCGTCACCCTCGACGTCAACAACCTGTTCGACAAGACCTTCTACGTCGCCTCGTGGAACAACCTGACGGTGCTGCCCGGACTGGGCCGGCAAGTGGTGGCGGGCCTGCAGGCGAAGTTCTGACGGCCCGCCGCGACGGCACCGCAGCCCACAGCCTCACTCCACCGTCACGCTCTTCGCCAGGTTGCGCGGCTTGTCCACGTCGGTGCCCCGCGCACCCGCCGTGTGATACGCCAGCAGCTGCAGCGGCACCACGTGCAGGATCGGCGAGAGCGCGCCGTAGTGCTCGGGCATGCGGATCACGTGCAGCCCTTCGCTGCTGGTGATCTTCGTGTCGCCGTCGGCCAGCACGTAGAGCACCCCGCCGCGCGCGCGCACTTCCTGCAGGTTGCTCTTGAGCTTTTCGAGCAGCGCGTCGTTGGGCGCCACGGCCACCACGGGCATTTCGCTCGTGACCAGCGCGAGCGGGCCGTGCTTGAGTTCGCCGGCGGCGTAGGCCTCGGCGTGGATGTAGGTCACTTCCTTGAGCTTGAGCGCGCCTTCGAGCGCGATCGGATAGTGCAGCCCGCGGCCCAGAAACAGCGCGTGGTCCTTGCGCGCGAAGTCTTCGGCCCAGCCGATGATCTGCGGCTCCAGCGCCAGCACCGACTGCAGCGCGACGGGCAGGTGGCGCATCTCCTTCAGGTAGCGCGCCTCGTCGGCTTCGCTCAGGTGGCCCTTGCTTTGCGCGATGGCGAGCGTCAGCAGGAACAGGCCGGCGAGTTGCGTGGTGAAGGCCTTGGTCGACGCCACGCCGATTTCCACCCCGGCGCGCGTGATGTACGCCAGCTTGCACTCGCGCACCATCGCGCTGGTGGCGACGTTGCAGATGGTCAGCGTCTGCTCCATGCCCAGCGAGCGCGCATGCTTCAGCGCGGCCAGCGTGTCTGCGGTTTCGCCCGACTGGCTGATGGTGACGACCAGCGTCCTGGGGTCGGGCACGGAGTCGCGGTAGCGGTACTCGCTCGCGATCTCGACCTGCGTGGAGATCTTCGCGATGCTCTCGAGCCAGTACTTGGCGGTGCAGCCGCTGTAGTAGCTGGTGCCGCAGGCGAGGATGAGGATCTTGTCGATGTCCTGGAACACGCGGTGCGCGCTGGCTCCGGTGGCGCCGTCCTGCCCGATGCCGTCGAACAGCTCGGGCACGATGCCTTCCACGCCCTCGAGCGTGTCGCCGATGGCGCGCGGCTGCTCGAAGATTTCCTTCTGCATGTAGTGGCGGTAGGGGCCCAGTTCGGCCGCGCCGCTGTGGGCGAGCACGGTGCGCACCTGGCGCGTCACCGGCTTGTGGTTCCTGTCGACGATCCAGTACTTGCCCGGCTGCAAGTCGACCACGTCGCCTTCTTCCAGGTACACGATCTGGTCGGTCACGCCGGCCAGGGCCATCGCGTCGCTCGCGAGGAAGTTCTCCGCGCCGTCCTTGCCGGCGCCCAGGATCAGCGGCGAGCCTGCGCGCGCGCCGACCACGCGATGCGGCTCGTCGCGGCAGATCACGGCAATGGCGTAGGCGCCGTGCAGTTGCAGCACCGTGGCCTTGACGGCTTCGAACAGGTCGCCGTCGTAAAGGCTGTCGACCAGGTGGGCGATGACTTCGGTGTCGGTCTGGCTCTCGAACACATAGCCCTTGGCTTCGAGCGCGGCGCGCAGCGGCTCGTGGTTCTCGATGATGCCGTTGTGCACCAGCGCGATGCGGCCCGGGCGCGCGCCCTGCGCACCGGCGCCGGGGCCGTGGCTGAAGTGCGGATGGGCGTTGTGCACGACCGGCGCGCCGTGGGTGGCCCAGCGTGTGTGGGCGATGCCGGTGAGGCCTTCGACCTTGTCGTCGCGCACCTGCGCCACGAGGTCGGCCACGCGCGAGGTGGTGCGCGCCCGCGTCAGGCCGCCGGCATGCACCGCCACGCCGCACGAGTCATAGCCGCGGTACTCGAGCCGCTGAAGGCCCTGTACCAGGACCGGAACGATGTTGCGATGGGACGCTGCCCCGACGATGCCGCACATGGTGATCTGCCTTTGAATGAAGAAGAGGCTCGATGGTAGGAAGACATCCAAGAAATATGCATTCGAAATTCATCTGAATTTGGACTTTTATTTCTCTCTTTCGGCTATTTAAATATTTATTCCATAATTCGATTGAATATGGAATCAATCACCCTCGATTCAACCGACCTGCGCCTGCTCGACGCCCTGCAGCGCGACGCCTCGCAGACCAACCAGCGCCTGGCCGCCGACGTCGGCATCTCCCCGCCCACCTGCCTGCGGCGCGTGCAGCGGCTGCGAGAAGAAGGCCTCATCGAGCGCCAGGTCGCGCTGCTGTCGCCCGACCGGCTGGCCACGGTGCTGGGTCACGGCCTGCAGGCGGTGGTCGAGATTTCGCTCGACAGGCAGGACGCAGGCTCGCTCGACGCCTTCGAGGCGCGCGTGATCGCAGACGACGCGGTGCAGCAGTGCTGGCGCGTGTCGCCCGGCCCCGACTTTGTGCTGATCGTCGCGGCGCGCGACATGCCGGACTACGGCGCGCTCGCGCAGCGCCTGTTCACGGCCGATGCGAACGTGCGCAACGTCAAGGCTTTCTTCAGCCTCAAGCGCGCCAAGTTCGAGCCCCGGCTGCCGCTGTCGGCACCCGGGGCCTGAAGGCCGTCCTCAGGCCTTCGGCTTCTTCTGCGGACGCTTCCAGTTGGGAAAGCTGACCTGCTTGGCGCGCGAGACGGTCAGCGCCCCGGGCTCGGTCGACTTGTTGATGGTCGAGCCGCCGCCGATGGTGCCGCCCGCGCCCAGCGTGATGGGCGCCACCAGCACGCAGTTGCTGCCCACGTGCACGTCGTCGCCGATCACGGTGCGGTGCTTGTTGGCGCCGTCGTAGTTGGCCGTGATGGAACCCGCCCCGTAATTGACGCGCTCGCCCACGGTGGCGTCGCCCAGGTAGGCCAGGTGGTTGGCCTTGGCGCCCGCGGCCAGCGTGGAGTTCTTGACCTCGACGAAGTTGCCGATGTGCACCTCCGCGCCCAGTTGCGCGCCGGGCCGCAGCCGCGCGAACGGGCCGATGAGCGCGCCCGCGCCCACGCTCACGCCGGCCTTCTCGCCTTCGATGTGCGTGAACGGGTGGATCACCGCGCCGGCCTCGATGCGCGCATTGGCAATGACGCAGTTGGCACCGATGCGCACGCCCTCGCCCAGCGACACGGCACCCTCGAAGATGCAGTTGACGTCGATCTCCACGTCGCCGGCGCACTCGAGCGTGCCGCGCAGGTCGAAGCGCGCCGGGTCGGCCAGGCGCACGCCCTGCTCCATCAGCGCTTGGGCCTGGCGCAGCTGCCAGGCGCGCTCCAGCGCGGCGAGCTGGGCCGGGCTGTTGATGCCGGCCACCTGCAGCGCGTCGGTGGTGATGTGCGCGACAACGGGCACGCCGTCGGCGGCCGCGAGCTTCACGACGTCGGTCAGGTAGTACTCGCCCTGGGCGTTCCTGTTGTCCAGCCGCGCGAGCCAGCCCTTGAGCAGCCGTGCCGGCACGGCCATCACGCCGCTGTAGATCTCGCGCACCGCGCGCTGGGCCTCGGTGGCGTCCTTGTGCTCGACCACGGCGGTAACGTCGCCGGCGGCGGCCGAGCGGATCACACGGCCGTAGCCGGTGGGGTCGTCGAATTCGATGGTCAGCAGCGCCAGCTTGCCGCCCGCGCTGGCCGCCACCAGCGCGCGCAGCGTGTCTTCGCCGATGAGCGGCACGTCACCCGACAGCACGACCACCGTGCCGTCGTCGGGCAGCAGCGGCGCCGCCTGCAGCACCGCGTGGCCGGTGCCCAGCTGCGGCTCCTGGCGCACAAAGCGCAGCGTGGCGCCGGCAATGCCGCCGGCCATGGCCGCCTCGACCTCGGCGGCGCCGTGGCCCGTGACCACCACCACGTCGCGCGCGCCGATGCGCCCGGCGGTGCCCGTCACATGCGCCAGCAGTGCGCGGCCGGCCAATCGATGCAACACTTTGGGCAGCTTGCTCTTCATGCGCGTGCCCTTGCCGGCGGCCATGATGACGATGTCCACCGGTCCCGGCGTGTGTTGTTGCGGAGTCTGATTCATGCGTTTTTCTTCCCGATTTCGTTGCGCGGCAATGGCGCGGATTATCGGCGTGCTGCTCCTGGCCGCCGCGCTGGGGGCCTGCAGCGCGATCCGGCTGGCCTACAACAACCTGCCCACCGTGAGCTACTGGTGGCTGGACGGCTACCTCGATTTCGACAGCGAGCAGGCCCCGAAGGTGCGCGACGAACTCGCCCAGCTTCTGGACTGGCACCGGCAGAACGAGCTGCCGCGCATCGCCTCGCTGCTGCAGGAAGCACAGGCGCTGGCGCCCGGCGAGGTGACGCCGGCGCAGGTCTGCACCATGGCCGACCGCATCCGCGAGCGCCTGCTGGCCGTGACCGACCATGCGGAAACCGCCGGCGCCCAGCTCGCGCTGAGCCTGACGGCCGCCCAGCTGCAGCAGCTGGAACGCAAATACGCCAAGAACAACGCCACCTATCGCAAGGAATGGCTCGACCGCACGCCGGCCCAGGTGCAGGAAAAGCGCTACGACCAGTTCCTCGACCGCACCGAGGACTTCTACGGCCGCCTGAGCACCGAGCAGCGCGAGTTGCTCAGGCAGCAGGTCGCGCAGTCGGTGTTCGACCCGAAGCTGGCGGACGCCGAACGCCGCCAGCGCCAGCAGGAAGCGCTGGCGCTGCTGCGCGGCTTCGTCGCCGACAAGCCCACGCCGGCCGAGGCGCGCGCCGCGCTTCACGCCTACATCCAGCGCGTCGCCGAGCCGCCGCCCGGCCGCTGGCGCGACCAGCAGCAGGCGCTGCTGGAAGAAGGCTGCCGCAACACCGCCGCACTGCACAACGGCACGACCGCCAGCCAGCGCGCACAGGCGGTGCGCCGGCTGCAGGCCTACCAGGAGGATCTGCGCCAACTGGTGGCGGCGCGCTGAAGGCGCCGGGCGGCCCCTAGGGAGCGACCGGGTCCGCCACCGTCGGATCGCGCTGCGGTCCAGCCACGAGGCGTGCGTCGTGCAGCCGCCCGATGGCTGCGCCGCTCAGGCCCAGTACTTCATGCAGCACCTCGTCGGTATGGGTACCGAGCAGCGCGGCCGGCGACGTGGCTTCGCGTTCCATGCAAGTTGCACGCACCGCCGCACCCGCCGCGAGGTGGGCGCCGATGCCGGGGGTGTCGATGCGCTCGAACACCGGGTTGGCCAGGCTCGCGCGTGCATCTCCCGCCAGCGCTTCGCACACCGTGCCGTAGCGGCCCCAACAGACCTTGTACTGTTCGAGCGCCGCTTCCGCCGCCTGCTGCGTACGAGCGGCGAACCAGGGCTCGACCAGTTCCGCGATGGCGTCGCGCGCCTCGAAGCGCTGCGCCTCGTCTGCAAAGTCGAGGCCAAGACGTTGCTGCAGCGCGTCGACGGGTTCCGCGATGCCGCAGCACGCCACCAGCGCCTTCCATTGGCCGGCGGAGATTGCCGCCACCATGATGCGGCCGCCGTCCGCGGTTCCGAAGTCGCGCCCGAAGGCACCGTAGAGATGGTTGCCGATGGAAGGCCGCTCCTGCCCCAGCAGCTCCGCTTCGGCCAGCACGCCGAGGTGCGACAGCATGCCGAAGGCCATGTCCGAGAGTGCCAGCTTGAGTTCGGCGCCCTGCCCGCCGCGGCGCCGATGGTCGACCGCGGCAAGCACCGCGAAGGCCGCCTGGTACGCGCACGCGATGTCCCAGGCGGGCAGCACATGATTGACCGGATGCTCGCGCGAGCCGCCGCCCGTGACGGCGGGATAGCCGGTGGCGCAGTTCACCGTGTAGTCGACCGCCGTGCTGCCGTCGCCATTGCCCTGGATGGTGCAGCTGATCAGGTCGGGGCGCCGCGCGGCCAGCATCTCGTGGGCCAGCCAGGGCGTGCCGATGTTGGTCAGCAGCACGCCGGCATCCGGGCCCGGCGCGGTGGCCAGCGCCTGGATCAGCTCGCGGCCTTCCGGCCGGCGCAGATCGACCGCCACCGAGCGCTTGCCCTTGTTGAGCCCGGTCCAGTAGAGGCTGCGGCCCTGGCCACGCGGGTGCGGCATGCGGGGCATGCGCGCGTAGTCGATGCCGCCGCCGATCATGTCGACACGGATCACGTCGGCGCCGAACTGCGCGAGCGTCAGGCCCGCCAGCGGCGCAGCGATGAAGGCCGAACTCTCGATGACCCGGAGCCGGCCGAGAAAGGGATAGGTCATGCGCGCGGCTCCGGCTCAGGCGCGCTCGAACACCGCGGCCAGGCCCTGGCCGCCGCCGATGCACATGGTCTCCAGGCCATAGCGCACGCCGCGCCGTTGCATCTCGTGCAGCAGCGAGGTCATGATGCGCACGCCGGTCGCGCCCACCGGATGACCGAGCGAAATGCCCGAGCCGTTGACGTTGAATCGCTCCGGGTCGTTCCAGCCCCAGCCCTTGGCGCAGGCCAGAGCCTGGCAGGCGAAGGCCTCGTTCAGCTCGACCAGGCCCATGTCGTCGAAACCCAGGCCGTTGCGGCCGAACAGCTTCTTCACGGCGGGCACAGGCCCGATGCCCATGTGCGAAGGCTCGCAGCCTGCGGCGGCCCAGCTGTGCAGGTATCCGATCGGCGCGAGCCCGAGTTCCTCGAGCCGGTCCTCGGCCACGATCAGGCAGGCGGCGGCGGCGTCGTTCTGCTGGCAGGCGTTGCCCGCGGTGACGATGCCGTCCTTGACCAGCGGCTTGAGCCCGGCCAGTTGCTCCAGCGTCAGGTCGGCGCGGATGCCCTCGTCGCGGTCGACCACCAGCGCCTCGCCCTTGCGCTGCGGCACGCTCACCGGCACCACCTCGTCGGCGAACTTGCCCGAGGCCCATGCCGCCGCCGCGCGCCGATGGCTGCGCAGCGCAAAGGCGTCGGCCTCCTCGCGCGTGATGGCGTAGTCGCGCGCCAGGTTCTCGGCGGTTTCGATCATTCCGGAGATGCGGCCGAAGCGCGACTCGGGCTGCGAGCGCTCGCGCCCGCGTTCGAGCCGGTCGTGAAACTTGACCGTGCCCGCGCGCTTGCCCCATCGCATGTCGGTGGTGTAGTACTCGACATTGCTCATGCTCTCGACGCCGCCGGCCATCACCACGTCGGCGGCGCCGGTCTGCACCATCATCGCGGCGGTGGCGATGGCCTGCAGGCCGCTGCCGCAGCGGCGGTCGAGCTGCATGCCGGCCACCTCGACGGGAAAGCCAGCCTGAAGCGCCACCCAGCGGCCGGTGCACGGCACCTCGCCGTTGGCGTAGGAATGGGCGAAGACCACGTCTTCGATGCGCGCGGGGTCGAGCCCGGTGCGGGCGATCACGGCGCGCGCGACCGTGGCGCCGAGTTCTTCCACGGGCACGCCGCGCAGCGAACCGCCGAAGGCGCCGATGGGGGTGCGAAGGGGGGAGACGATGGCAGCGCGTTTCATGGTGTCACTCTTTCTCGGAATGCAGTGCGTTGGGAAAATCCGGCGCCTCCTTGGCAAGGAAGGCGCGCACGCCTTCCCTCGATTCGGCCGAAGTGAAGACGCGTTCGGACAGCGGCAGCGCGGCCGCTATTGCCGCGTCGCGCGGCATGTCGAAGCTGAAGCCGATGGCCTGCTTGCACAGCGCCAGTGCCAGCGGCGGCCGGCCGGCGAGCGTGGCGGCGAGCGCCAGCGCGGCCTCGAGCGCCGTGCCCTGCGGCACCACGCGGTCGACGAGGCCCCAGGCCAGCGCCGTGGCCGCGTCGACGGGTTCGCCGAGAAACATCATTTCCTTGGCCCGGCCCTGGCCCACGCGGCGGGTGACGCGCACCGGCCCGCCGCTGCCGGGAAACACCCCCAGCTTGATCTCGGGCAGCGCGAAGCGCGCGCGCTCGTCGCTCACGATGAGGTCGCAGCACACCGCGATCTCCAGCCCGCCGCCGAAGGCCAGGCCATTGACGGCCGCCACGGTGGGCTTGGGAAAGTCGTCGAGCCGGGCGAACACCGCCTGCTGCAACGCGAGCTTTTCCGGACCGATGCGCCCGGGCTGCATCAACGGCTGGAACTCGGCGATGTCCGAGCCTGCGCAGAAGGCGCGCGTGCCGGCACCGGTCAGGACCACGGCGCGCACGTCGGCGTCGAGCGCCAGGGCATCGAGCTCACTGCCCAACGCCTCGGTGAGGCCGCGGAACACGACGTTGAGCGGCGGGTTGTCCAGCGTCAGGACGGCCACGCCGCCCTGCATGCGGCAGCGCACCGGGCCGCACTCGATCTCAACCATAGCGCCCGCCCGTCACGTGAAGCACCTCGCCGGTGATGAAGCCGGCGCGCTCCGAAGCCAGGAAGGCCACCGCGTCCGCGATGTCGGCGGGCTTGCCCACGCGCTTGATCGGCTGCATGGCCACCGCGCGCTCCTTGATGGTTTCGTAGGTGGCCAGCGCCTGCACCATCTCGGTTTCCATGAAGCCCGGCGCAACGCAATTCACCGTGATGCCGTAGCGCCCCTCCTCGATGGCCAGCGCCTTGGCCATGCCGATCAGGCCGGCCTTCGCGGCCGAATAGTTGGCCTGCGTCGGATTGCCGAAATGCGCGCGCGAGCTGATGTTGATGACACGGCCCCAGCCCTGTTCGATGAAGCGCGGCATGACGGCCTTGCTGGCGAGGAAGGCACCCTTGAGCATCACCTCCATCACCAGGTCCCAGTCGTCCTCGCTCATCTTCACCAGGTAGCGGTCGCGCGGGAAGCCGGCGTTGTTGACCAGGATGTGCAAGCCGCCGAAGTGCGCGACGGCCTCGTCCACCAGGCCCTGCACCTCGGAGCCCTTGGTGATGTCGGCGACGACGCAATGCGCCTGCAGGCCGTCGTCGCGCAGCGCGGCGGCGGTGGCTTCGGCCTGCTCGCGCAGGATGTCGGTGATGACGACCTTCGCGCCCTCCTCGGCCAGGCGGCGCGCGGTGGCGGCGCCCAGGCCGCGCGCCGAGCCGGTGACGATGGCGACTTTGTCCTTGATCTGCAGGTCCATGCTTGTTTCTTTCCTTCGATGCTTGGGGGGTGTTGGTTCAGGCCAGGTCCACGCGGCCCGCGTTCAGCACCAGGGTGTTGCGCTCCAGTGCCGTGGTTCGCAGCGACACCAGGCAGCCGTCGCGCCAGAGTTCGGTGCGCAGCGTCTCGCCCGGCAGCACCGGCGCAGTGAAGCGCACGCGCATGCCGCGCACGGCCGAGGCGTCGTAGCCCAGCAGCATGCAGAGCACCGCGTGCAACGCGATGCCCATCGTGGCAAGGCCGTGCAGGATCGGCCTTGGAAAGCCGGCGGAGAGCGCGACGCCAGGGTCGGCGTGCAGGGGATTGAAGTCGCCGCTCAGGCGGTAGAGCAGCGCGGCTTGCGGCAAGGTCGGCAAGTCGCAGACGGCGTCGGGCGGCCGGGCCGGCATGGCGTGCGGCGCCGCCAACGGCGCGCCATGCGCTCCGCCGAAGCCGCCGTCGGCGCGCAGCATGCTGGTCTGGCTGACGCTGGCCAGCAACTCGCCGCTGGCTGCGTCCGTGACGCGGCGCTCCTGCAGCATCAGCGCGCCCTTGCCGGCGCCCTTGTCGTGCAGCGCGGCGACGCGGTTCGTGCCCAGCACGCGGCCTTCGGCCGGCAGCGGACGCTGCAGCACGAAGGCCTGCTCGGCATGCACGAGCTGGCGCCAGTTGATGCCGGTGTCGGGCTGGTCGGCCCAGAAGCCGCCGTAGCCGAGCACGTTGACCAGCGTGGGCAGCGCCCGAAGCCCGCCTTCGGCGCGTTCGTAGACATAGCGCAGCTGCCCGGCATCGAGCGGGTCGGCGCCCAGGCCGACGCCGAGCGCATAGAGCTGCGTGTCGCGCATGCCATAGGCATGCTCGACCGGTGCGAATTCGCGCGCGAGCAGGCGCTGCACATCGAGAGCCATGCGACGCTCCCGTCAACCCGGCACCGGGTCGGACGCGGACGAAAGCACGACCACGGCATCGGCGGCGAAGGCGCCCTGCCCCTGCGGCAAGGCCAGCACGGGGTTCAGGTCGATCGACTGCAGGCGCGGGCCGGCCTGGTGCGCGAACACAGAAAGGCGCGAGAGCATCGCGGCCAGCGCCTTCACGTCCGCCACCGGCTTGCCGCGCGCGCCCAGCAGCAGCGGCGCGCCCTGAATGCCGCGGATCATCTGCTCTGCCACGTCCTCGCCAAAGGGGCAGCGGCGCAGCACCACATCCTTCATCACCTCGACGAAGATGCCGCCCAGGCCGAACATGGCCACTGGGCCGAACACCGGGTCGCGCTGGATGCCCAGGATGCATTCGACACCGCCGCTCAGCTGCTTCGCGACCAGAACGCCTTCGATGCGCGCATCGGGCGTGGCCAGGGCGGCGCGTTCCATCAGCAGGGCGAAGCCCTCCCGCACGGCGCCTGCGTTCGCCACGTTCAGCAGCACGCCACCCATTTCAGACTTGTGCACGATGTCGGGCGACAGAATCTTCAGCACGACCGGAAAGCCGAGCGCTTCGGCCGCGGCCACCGCGTCCCGTGCGTTCGCGCAGGCCCGCTCCGGCGCCACGGCAATGCCGGCTTCGGCCAGCACACGCTTGGCCTCGGCTTCGCTTGGGGTGGCGCCCGGCAATGCCACCGCAGGCACCCGCGGGGGCTCCTGCGCGGGCCGGCGCGCGAAAGCCCGGCCGAAACGGCCCATGGCCTCGATGGCGACCACGGCGCGCGCCGGGTCCTCGAACACGGTGAAGCCGTCGGCCTCGTACTGCTGCACACGTTCCCTGGACGCCAGGATCGACAGCACGAAGAGCCGGTCCGGATGCTTGTCGCGCACGGCCTTGAGCTGCGCGCGCAGGCCATCGGCAATGGATTCGGCACCCACCGTGTAGGTGAAGAAGCCCAGCACCGAACGGTAGCCGCCCTCGGCCACCACAGCCTCGGCAAAGCGCCCGGCAATGCTCAGGTCGTTCATGAACTGCGCGGTGCAGTCCACGGGATTGCGCGGCGCGGCGAAGGGGATCAGCGCCTTCAGTTGACGCTGCGCGGCGGCGGGCATCTCGGGCATCGGCAGCCCCGCGAGTTCGGCCGCGTCGGACACGATCACGCCCGCGCCGCCGCTCACGGTGATCACGCCCAGCGAGTTGTCGGCCGGGTAGATGCGGCGCGTGGCCAGGCGAGCCACGTCGAGCATGTGCTCGGTGGAGCGCGCCCGCACCACGCCGAACTCGGCCAGCACGGCATCGGTCACCGCGTCGTTGCCCGCGATGGACGCGGTGTGCGACTGCGCCGCGGCGCTGCCCACGGCGCTGGTGCCGACCTTCATCATCACGACCGGCTTGCGGGCGAGCCGGGCCGCCTCGAGCGCCTCCAGCAGGCGCGCGCCGTCGCGGATGCCTTCCGAGTACACCGCGATCACGTCGGTGTCGCCGTCGTTCACGAAGGCCTGCACGAGGTCGCCCAGGCTGATGTCGCATTCATTGCCGCTCATGACGCAGGACGACACGCCGATGCCGAACTCGCGCGCAATGCCCAGGATGTGGCTGCCATAGGCGCCCGACTGGCTGGCGATGCCCACGCGCCCGGGCTTCGGAAAGCCCATTTCCACGACCGAGCTGAAGCTGCCGTAGAAGCCGATGCGCGGGTTGAGCACTCCCAGCGAATTGGGGCCGAGCAACCGAACGCCGTGGGCGCGCGCCGCCTCCACCATGCGCCGCTGCAGCCGCTCGCCGTCCTCGCCCATCTCGGCGAAGCCGGCCGAGAACACGATGGCCGCGGGCGTGCCGCGCGCACCGAGGTCGGCCACCACCTGTGGCGCGAGGTGCGCCGCCACGGCCACGATGGCCACGTCGGGCGTCTCGGGCAGTGCGGCCACGCTGGCGAAGGCGGGCAGGCCCTGTATCTGCGTGCGGTTCGGGTTCACCGGCATCAGCCGGCCCGAAAAGCCCTGCGACCGCATGTAGGCGATGGGCCTGCCCCCGATGCGCAACGCGTCGTCGGAGGCGCCGATCACGGCCACGGAACGGGGATTCAGCAGGCGGCCGAGCGCGAGATCGGCGTGCATGTCCGCAAGGGATCCGGGCATCTGGTCGGCGGCGCTCATTCGGCCTTGGCGCCCGAGGTCTTGACCACCTTCGACCAGCGTTCGATGTCGGCAGCGATGAGTTTGCCGAACTGCTCGGGCGTGTTTCCCGCGGGCTCGTAGCCCTGCGCGGCCAGGCGTTCCTTGAAATCGGCGCTGTCGAGTTCGTGACGGATTTCGGTGTTGAGCCTGGCGATCACGTCTTTGGGCGTGCCGGCCGGCGCCATCAGGCCGTTCCACACGGTCACCTCGAAGCCCGGCAAGCCGGCCTCGGCCACGGTGGGCACGTCCGGCAAGGCGGGCGAGCGCTTCGCGCCGGTCTGCGCAATGGCCTTGAGCTTGCCGCCCTTCACCTGGGGCATGGCCGAATACATCATGTCCATGACGACCTGCGAGTTGCCGGCGATCACGTCCATCATGGCCGGCGCGCTGCCGTTGAACGGGATATGCGTCATCTTGATGCCGGCCTGCGAATCGAAGTACTCGGTCGCCAGATGGGTCGATGAGCCGTTGCCCGCCGACGTGAAGTTCAGCTCGCCGGGCCTGGCCTTGGCGCGTGCGATCAGGTCCTTCACGCTGTTGATGCCGAGAGCGGGATTCACCATCAGCAGCGCCGGCCCGCTGGTGAGTTCGGTGATGGGCGCCAGGTCGGTGCGGATGTCGTAGCGCAGGTTCTTGTAGAGCGACGGGTGGATGGTGTGCCCCATGGTCACCAGGACCAGCGTGTAGCCGTCGGCCGGCGAGCGCGCCACCAGCTCGGCGCCCAGGTTGCCCGACGCGCCGGGCTTGTTCTCGACGATGAAGGGCTGGCCCATGCGTTCGCCCAGGCGCTGCGCGAGCAGGCGCGCCACGCTGTCGTTGGTACCGCCCGGCGGGTAGGGCACGACGATCTTCACGGACTTGCTGGGGTAAGCGCCCTGCGCCAGAACGGCGGGGGAAATGCCGGCGAGGGCCAGCCATGCGATGCAGCAGCCCACGGCGGCGCGGCGTGTGATGGTGTTCATTTGTCTTGTCTCCTGATGGCCGGTGTGCCGCTGACCGCTCAGCGCCACCGTGATGGAGACCGAATCGTAGGGACCACGCTATATTCAATCCAATACTTTTGATGGACTCTCCTATATACGGGGTGTATGGATGGACCTGAGACAACTGCGCCAATTCCTGGCACTCGCCGAAACCGGCAGCTTCAGCGTCGCGGCCGAACGGTTGCACATGGCGCAGCCGCCGCTGTCGGTGGCCATCCGCAAGCTGGAAGAAGAACTGGGCACGCTGCTCTTCGTGCGCAGCTCGCGCGGCGTGAAGCTCACGGCCGCGGGCGACGCGGCGTTGAAGGCGGCGCGCGAATGCCTCGATGCGGCCACGCACATCAAGGCCGCGGTGCAGCTCGCGGTAGCGGGCGAGTCGGGCAAGCTGGCCATCGGATTCAGCGGTTCGGTCACGCTGCGCCTGCTGCCACGGCTGGTGCAGGCGTTCCGGCTGCGCCACCCCGCGGTTCACCTCGACCTGAAGGAAGGCACGAATCTGGAGCTGCTCTCCCGCGTGGAGGCGGGCACGCTCGACCTCGGCTTCGTGCGCGTTCCCACCAACCGGCCGCCCGAGCTACGCTTTCAGATGGTCGAGGAAGACCGCTTCTGCCTGGCGCTGCCGCGCGGCCATGCGCTCGCGCGCAAGCCTGCCGTGGCCCTGGCGGCGCTGGAGGGGCAACCCTTCATCGGCTACGCCCCCTCGCCCGTCGGCGGGCTGCATGCGGCGGTAAGCCTGGTGTTCCAGCGCGCGGGCGTGGCGCCGCGCATCACGCAGGAGGCCATTCAAGTGCAGACGGCGCTGGGACTGGTGGCCAGCGGCCTGGGAATGGCCCTGGTGCCGGCTGCCAACACGCCTTACCAGCGGTCTCTGGGAGCGGTGTTCAGGCCGATCCTCGACCTGCCGGACGACGCGCGCATCGGCATTGCGCTGGCCTACCGGGCCAACACCGAAAACCCGGCGCTGAAGCGCTTTCTGGAAATCACCGTCGAGAAGAACGAAGGAATGGCGACGCCTGTCGCCGGACCCGCGGGTACCGCCGCTAGATCAGCGGCGTAGGCCGCATCGGCCGCTCGAAGTAGTCGCCCAGCGTCTCCAGCGCATGCGGCTCCATGATGCGCAGCCAGCCGGTGTCGATCTTGTAGAACCCGAGCCGCTGCAGCCGCCGCATCGTCTTGTTGGTGTGCACCAGCGAAAGCCCAAGCGCGTCGGCGATGTGCTGCTGGTTGAACGGAAACTCGACCCAGCCGTCGCGCACCATGCCCACGCGCTCGGCGCGGCGGTACAGGTGCATCAGCAGCATCGCCACGCGCTCGCCGGCGTTGCGCCGGCCGGTGGTGACGAGGTTGTCGTCCACCATCTTTTCCTCGCGCGCGGCGAGCCAGGTGATGTCGTAGCCGAGCTTGGGCTGGGCGTGGAACAGGCCCCAGAGCCGGTCGCGCGAGAAGGCGCAAAGCGTGACGTCGGTGACGGCCTCGACGCCGTGCGTCTGTCCATCGGCGAACTCGTCCTGCAGGCCGATGAAGTCGCCGGGCAGGAGAAAGCTCAGGATCTGCCGCCGGCCATCGCTCAGCGTCTTGTAGCGAAAGGCCCAGCCCGAATAGAGAGTGAAGAGCTGCGAACTGGGCCGATGCTCCTCGATGATCGAGCTTCCGGCCTCCACGCGCCGGGCCCCGACCCGGAACGACTGGATGGTCTTGAGTTCTTCGTCGGTGGCAGGAAGGAAGGCGTCGAGCTGGCGCAACGCGCACTGGTCGCACGGATTGACGCCTTGAGGCGGCGCTGCGGCGGCGGGGTAGTCCTCGAATTTCACGCTTAACTATAGGCCGTCCGGCTGTGTCTTTTGACATTTCAGGGTGTCTTTTGCGTCACTAGACTGCGCAGCGCCCTCCCTTGACAAGACGCATGACGCAAGACCAGACGCTTTACGAAATCCTTTACTGCAGCACCCTCGTGCAGGACCTGTCACCCCGAACGGTGGGCGCGATCGTCAGCCAGGCGCGTGGGCGCAACGCCGAGCATGGCATCACGGGACTGCTGGTTTTCGACGGCTTGCGGTTCTGCCAGCACCTGGAAGGGCCGCGCGAGGAGGTTCAGGCGCTGATGCAGCGGATCGAACGCGACCCGCGCCATGTCGATGTACGCATCGCCTATGAAGGCGCACTGAGCAACCGGCGCTACACCGGTTTCGGGCTGGGCCTGGCGGAAAGCGAGGGGCCGCACCTGATGTCGGGCGTGCACGCACTGGAAGGCGAAACCGCCCTGCTGCATTTCCTGGCGCTGCGGCCCAGCTTCGACATCAACGGCTGAGGAACGCCCAAGCAAAGAAAAAGGCGGCCGAAGCCGCCTCTCTCGAGCGCAGGGTTGGCGGAGGGTCAGGCGTTGTCCCAGCTGTAGGTCGCGCCGTAGCCGTCCCACGCTTCCATGACGATGCGCTGGCCCGCCGCCACCGTGAGCGATTCCCCGGGTGCGAGCACCAGATCTTCGCTGGGATTGGCGAGCGTGGCGTCGGGGGTGACCCACACGCGGCCCTGCTTGACCCGCAGCACGCTGGTCGAACGCGCCTTCAGGCTCATCGCCTCGCCGGGGGCGATCTGCCAGGCGCCGCGGCGCACGGCTGGCGGCACTGCAGCAGTGGCGGTGCGGGCGGGAACGGACAGGGACGAGAGCGATTCGGTGGTGCAGACGGCGGTGGACATGATGAGGACTCCTGGGCTTGCCGAAGCGCTTGACAGACAGAAGGCAATTGCGCAGTTCGGGAATGAATGATCGTTTCTGGCCCGTTGGCAGTCCAATGAAAAGGAGGTAGCCTACTGATGCCTGTTTCGCATCAATGCATCCGGCCGCCGGATTGCCGCCCGAAGTCATACCCATGCAACATTCGCAAACCCATTTGCGCTCCCGCCCGATCTCGGCCGGGCATCTGCGCGCCTTCGAGGCCGTCGCCCGCCACCTGAATTTCCGCGCCGCCGCCGAGGAAATGGCGCTCACCCAGTCGGCCGTCAGCCGGCAGATCCAGTCGCTGGAAGAAGAAGTGGGCGTGGCGCTGTTCCTGCGCCACACGCGGGCGGTGGAGCTCACCAGCGCCGGCGCGCAGCTGCTGCTGGCGGTGCAGCAGTCGCTGCCGCGCATCGACACGGCGGTGCGACAGATCAGGCAGAGCGCGGGGCGCAAGAGCGTGTCGCTGACCACCTTCGCCTCATTTGCGTCGATGTGGCTGATTCCCCGGCTGGAAGCCTTCCAGCGCGACAACCCCGAGATCGACATCCGCATCGACGCCAGCGACGTGGCGGTCGACCTCGAAGTGGCCGACGTCGACATCGCGCTGCGCTACGGCCCGCGCGAGGTCATGCCGGCCGGCGCGGTGCGCCTGTTCGGCGAAACGCTGACGCCGGTGGCCAGCCCCTGGCTGCTGAAGAGCAGCCCGCCCATCAAGACGCCGGCCGACATCACCCGCTTCACGCTGATCGAGGCCGGCGACGCCCACCGCACCCACCTCGAGTGGCTGACCTGGCGCCGCTGGTTCGAGGTGAACGGCCAGGAACGCGCGCAACCCAAGCGCTGGCTCTATTTCAACTACGCCTACCAGATGGTGCAGGCCGCCCTCACGGGCCAGGGCGTGACGCTGGCGCGCAGCTCGCTGATTGCCGAGAGCCTGGCCAACGGCGACCTGGTCGAGGTGCTGCCGCAGCACCGCATGGACTCGCCGATGGCCTACTGGCTCATCGCCGGCCCGCGCAACGCGCTGCGGCCCGAGATCAAGGCCTTTTGGGACTGGCTGCAGACGCAGGCCATCACCACGCGCGAGACCATCGGCGAGGTGCCCGACCCGGACACGGTGGACAACCTCGACTGAGCCGGGGGCTCAGCTGGTCGGCCAGACCACGCCGTTGTCGTTCAGGATGGCGTCCAGCGGCAGGTCGTGCGCCTCGGGCTCGAAGTCGTCCAGGAAGCCGTGGGTGAAGCCCAGCCCCACCGTGAACGGCCGCGGCTCCAGCGCCGCCAGCGTGCGGTCGTAGAAGCCCCCGCCGTAGCCCAGCCGGTACCCGCCCGCGCTGTAGCCCACGCAGGGCACGAACAGCAGCGTCGGCACGATCAGCTCGGTGTCCTTGGGCTTGGGGATGCCGTAGGCGTCTTCTTCCATCTGGCAGCCCGGATACCAGGCATGGAAGGTCAGGGTCTTGTGAACTTTGTCGATCACCGGCAGTCCGATGCGGCGGCGCTGCGGCTCTTCCATGAGCTCGCCGTCCTCCTTCCAGCGGTGCAGAGCGGGCAGCGGATCGAACTCGCCCTTGATCGGCCAGTAGGCGCCGATCACGGTGTCGGGCCGGCCGACCAGCCAGATCCGCATCACGCGCTGCAGGAGATCGGCGCGCGCCAGGCGGTCGGGCATTGCCAGTCGCTGCTCGATCAGTGCTTTTCGCAGCTGATCCTTAAGAAAACTCGCGGTCGCCGAGGTGTCGGCATCCTTTGACTTGTCCATAATCCCCCGATGCAGTTCCCAAGCATTTTGGCATCCAAGCGCCGCCGCCCGCGCGGCGCAACTCCCGCACTCGTCTTTTCTGCTGTCCTGGCGCTCGCCGCGTTGCTCTCCCAGCAACCCGCCGCGGCCCAGAACAACACCAACGACGACGTGCTCATCCAGATGAAGCAGGCCTTCCAGCGCGGCGACAAGGCCCGCCTGTCGGCCCTGCTGCCGCAGGCCCGCGGGCATGCACTGGAACCTTGGGCCGCCTACTGGGAACTCAAGGCGCGCCTGCAGGAAGCCTCGCCCACCGAGGTGCAGGACTTCTTCGCGCGCTATGCCGGCACCTACCAGGAAGACCGCCTGCGCAACGACTGGCTGCTGCTCACCGGCCAGCGCCGCGACTGGGACAACTTCTCCGCCGCCATCGCCGGCTTCCGCATGGGCGACGACGCGCAGGTGCGCTGCTACGCCACGCTGGTCGACACGCTGCGCAGCGGCACCGCCACGCAGGCGCAGGCCGACGAGGTGCGCCGCAACTGGTTCGCGCAGAAAGACGCCGACGACGGCTGCCTCACCGCGGCCGACCGCATGGTCGCCGCCCGCCTCATGACGCCGGCCGACGCCTGGAAGAAGGCGCGCCTGGCCATGGAGGCCAACCGCCCGCAGGCCGCGCGCGGCGCGGTCACCATCGCCGCGCCCGACGCGCTGCCGCTGTTCGAGGAGGTGAACGCCAGCGCCGCCAAGTTCCTGGCCGGGCGCGCCTTCGTGGCCGCCAAGTCGCGCAAGGAGCTGGTGGTGCTCGCACTCATCAAGGTGGCCATCGCCGATCCCGACATGGCCGCATCGCAGCTCGACGGCAAATGGGGCCCGATGCTCTCGGCCGAGGAGCGCAACTGGCTCTGGGGCACCATCGGCCGCCAGGCAGCGAACAAGCTGTCGCCGCAGGCCGGCACCTACTTCGCCAACGTCACCAAGAACAGCGACCTCTCGGACGACATGCTCGGCTGGCGCGTGCGCGCCGCCTTGCGTGCCGGCCAATGGAAAGAGGTGGCGCCCGCCATCAACGCCATGAGCGAAACCGCCCAGCTCGACCCCACCTGGGTCTACTGGAAGGCCCGCGCGCTGGCCAACAGCGGCAGCGAAGAGCGCCGCGCCCAGGCCCGCGAGCTCTACCAGAGCATTGCCGGCTCGCGCGGCTTCTACGAAATGCTGGCGCTCGAGGAGCTGGGCCAGCGCACCGTGGTGCCCACCCG
>NZ_JBXASW010000014.1:0-133478 GCF_058809745.1 Variovorax sp. MPBD4-3 | reverse complement strand
CGGCAGGGGCGGCAGGGGTGGCAGGGACGGAAGAAGCGGGAGCGCCGGGAGCGGGAGCGTCTGGCATGACGGCGTTCAGGCGTGTCCGGCCAGCGGGGAGAGCTTCCAGGCCTCCAGGCCCAGCAGCAGCAGCGCCTTGTCGTAGCGCTGGTCGACCGGGGTGTCGAAGATCACGGCCGGGTCGGCGCCGACGGTGAGCCAGCTGTTTTCGGCCAGTTCCGACTCGAGCTGGCCCTCGCCCCAGGCCGAATAGCCCAGCGAGACCAGCACCTTGCGCGGGCCGGCGCCGGTGGCCAGGGCCTCCAGCACGTCCTTGGAGGTGGTCATCTCCAGGCCGCCGGGGATGGTCATGGTCGAGGCGTAGACCGATTCCTCGGGCTTCTCGGCCTGGGTGAAGACGGGCTCGTGCAGCACGAAGCCGCGCTCGGTCTGGACCGGGCCGCCCTGGAAGACGGGGGCCTCGCCCAGCTCGGGGCGGGCCAGGTGCAGTTCGATCTTCTCGAAAAGCACCTTGAGGTTGATGTCGCTGGGTTTGTTGATCACCAGCCCGAGCGCGCCGCGCTCGCTGTGTTCGCAGAGGTACACGACGCTGCGGTTGAAAGTTTTGTCTTCCATCCCGGGCATCGCTATCAAAAAGTGATGCGTGAGGTTCATCGGGGCAGAATCGGCAGCCATATGCCTCCGATTTTACTGGCCGTCGACAAGACCTACCCCAAAGGGCTCATGTGGTTCCGCCGCGACCTTCGCGTGGACGACAACGCCGCCCTCTACCGCGCGCTGCGAGCCTGCCGTCAGGTCGTCTGCGTTTTCGTATTCGACAAGGCGAACCTGGATCCGCTGCCCACCGTCGACCGGCGGGTGGAATTCATCCGCGAATCCCTGGTGGAGCTGGAAGCCGAGCTGCGCGCGCTGGGCGGGGGGCTCATCGTGCGGCACGGGCTGGCCGCGCATGAGATCCCGGCCCTGGCCCGCGACCTCGACGTGCAGGCCGTGTTCGCCAACCGCGACGACGAGCCCGACGCGCTGGAGCGCGACGCCAAGGTGTTCGGCGCGCTGGCCAACGCGGGCGTCACCTTCCACACCTACAAGGACTCGACCGTCTTCGACCGCGACGAGGTCATGACCAAGACCGGCCAGCCGTACACGGTGTTCACGCCCTACAAGCGGGCCTGGCTGGCCAAGGTCGACTCCTTCTTCCTCAAGTCGTACCCGGTGCGCGGCCATGCCGACGCGCTGGCGCCGCCACCCGAGGCCTACCGCGAGCCGGTGCCCACGCTGCGCGAGATCGGCTTCGAGAAAAGCAACCTGTCGACGCTGGAAATGCCGACCGGCACCAAGGGCGCTGGCGCGCTGTTCGAAGATTTCTTCGAGCGCATCGACCGCTACGACGAAGCCCGCAACTTCCCGGCGGTGCGCGGCCCCAGCTACATGGGCGTGCACCTGCGCTTCGGCACGGTGTCGATCCGGCAGATGGCGAGCCTGGCGCACCAGCTCTCGCTGCAGGGCAATGCCGGGGCGGCGACCTGGCTCAGCGAGCTGATCTGGCGCGACTTCTACTTCCAGATCCTGGCGCACTTCCCGCACGTGCACACGGGCGGCGAGTCGAAGAGCTTCCGCCCCGAGTACGACAAGATCCAGTGGCACCACGGCAAGCATGCCGACCAGCTGTTCGACGCCTGGTGCCAGGGCCGCACCGGCTACCCGCTGGTGGACGCGGCCATGCTGCAGATCAACCAGAGCGGCTACATGCACAACCGCCTGCGCATGGTGGTGGCGAGCTTCCTGTGCAAGGACCTGGGGCTGGACTGGCGGCGCGGCGAGGCCTACTTCGCGCTGCACCTGAACGACTTCGAGCTGGCGTCCAACAACGGCGGCTGGCAGTGGGCCAGCTCGAGCGGCTGCGACGCGCAACCCTACTTCCGCATCTTCAACCCGGTGACGCAGAGCGAACGCTTCGACCCCGAAGGCAAGTTCATCCGCCGCTACCTGCCGCAGCTGGCGGGGCTGTCGAACGCGGCGATCCACGCGCCGTGGATGGCGTCGCCGGTGGAGCTGGAGGCCGCGGGCATCAAGCTCGGCGAGACCTATCCCAAGCCGGTGGTCGACCACGCCGAGGCGCGCGAGAAGACGCTGCAGCGCTACGGCGTGGCGCGGGCCAAGGCGCTGCAGAAATGAAAAAGGGGCCGCGAGGCCCCTTTCCGTTTCCGGGCAGGCGCGAACCTCAGGCGGCAGCCGCCACCAGCGCCGGCTCGCTCGTGTACGCACGCACCAGGCGCAGCAGTTCTTCTTCCGAATACGGCTTGCCCAGGTAGTGGTTCACGCCCAGCGTGCGCGCGTAGTCGCGGTGCTTCTCGGCGATGCGCGAGGTGATCATGATGATCGGCAGCTCGGCCAGGCCGGCGTCGGCGCGGATGTTGCGGGCCAGGTCGAAGCCGTCCATGCGCGGCATCTCGATGTCCGACAGCACCACCGCCGGGCGCTCCTGCTGCAGCCGTTCGAGCGCCTGCAGGCCGTCGGCCGCGAGCGACACCCGGTAGCCTTCGCGCTGCAGCAGGCGCTGCGTGACGCGGCGCACGGTGATGGAGTCGTCCACCACCAGCACCAGCGGAATCTGCGGCGCCACCGGTGCCAGCAGCGCCGGCTCCTGCGGCACGCCCTGCTGCGTCTCGGCCGACCCCGTGCGGGCCGGTGCCGCCGCCAGCGCGGCAGCCTGGCGCTCGCGGGCCTGCTCGCCGTGCACCGCCGCCAGCGCCACCGGGTTGTAGATCAGCGCCACCGCGCCCGAGGCCAGCACCGAGATGCCGGCCAGGCCGGGCAGCCGCGCCAGCTGCGGGCCGAGGTTCTTCACCACGACTTCCTGGTTGCCCAGCACTTCGTCCACGTGCAGCGCCACGCGCTGCGCCGCGCTTCGCACGACCACGAGCGTGTTGTTCTTGGCCGCCGCGTGTTCGCTTCGGGCGGAGGCCTGCAGCAGCGCGCCGGCCCAGTAGAACGGCACCTGCTCGCTGCCGAAGGGATGGCTGTTGTGCAGGTAGGCCGCTTCCAGGTCGGTGCCGCTCACGCGCTGCACCAGTTCCACCAGGTTCGACGGCACGCCGATCGACACATCGCCCGCGCGCAGCATCACCACGTGCGTCACGGCGGTGGTCAGCGGCAGCACCAGCTTGAAGGTGGTGCCCTGGCCCGGCGTGCTGTGCGTTTCGATGCGGCCGCCGAGCGCAGCGATCTGCGCGCGAACCACGTCCATGCCGATGCCGCGGCCGGCCAGCTCGGAGACCTGCCCCGCCGTCGAGAAGCCGGGCTTGAAGATCAGCTCGGTGGCTTCCTCGGCGGACAGCTCCTGGTCGGCGCCGATCAGGCCCAGCACGCGGGCGCGTTCGGCGATGCGCTTGTTGTCCAGGCCGGCGCCGTCGTCGCGGAAGCTCACCGAGACGTCGTTGCCCTCATGGTGCAGGTCGATGACGATCAGCCCGCTGGCGTCCTTGCCGGCCTTCTCGCGCGCAGCCGCGTCCTCGATGCCGTGCGCCACGCAGTTGCGCAGCAGGTGCTCGAAGGCGGGCGTCATGCGGTCCAGCACGCCGCGGTCCATTTCGATGGAGCCGCCGACGATGTCCAGGCGCACCTGCTTGCCGGTGTCCTTGGAGGCCTGGCGCACCACGCGGTAGAGGCGGTCGGAAATGCCTTCGAACTCCACCATGCGCGTGCGCAGCAGGCCGCGCTGCAGTTCACGCGTCTGGCGCGCCTGCACGCTGAGGTCGTCTTCCGTCGCCTGCACCGTCTTCTGCAGGGTGCGCTGCACGGTGGCCACGTCGTTCACCGACTCGGCCATCATGCGCGTGAGCTCCTGCACGCGGGTGAAGCGGTCGAACTCCAGCGGGTCGAAGCTCTGCTGCGAATCCTTGGCCTGCGCCAGGCGCGACTGCATCTGGCTTTCGGCCTGCACTTCGATGTCGCGCAGCTGCTGGCGCAGGCGGTCCAGGTTGCCCGTGAGGTCGGCGAGCGAGCCGCGCAGCTGGCCCAGTTCGGCCTCCAGGCGCGAGCGCGTGATGATGACCTCGCCGGTCTGCGCGACCAGGCGGTCGAGCAGCTGGGTGCGGATGCGCACGGCCTGGCTCGACACGGCGCGCAGCGGTGCGAGCAGCGTGGGCGCCGGGCGCGGCTGAAGGGCGGATGCCGCCGTGGCCGGCGCGATGTCTTCGGCCGTGTCGTCCTCGTCGCCCGGCACGGGCGCCGCGTTCTCGTCGTTGGCGGGCACGCCGGCTTCGGGCGCGACCTGCACCAGTTGGGCAGCCGGCGCGGAGGCGCTGGCGCTCGCCACCAACTGGGCCAGCTCGACCTGCGTGGCGTCGTCGGCCGCGCGCAGCGCGTCGAAGGTGGCCTGCAGCGCGTCGAGGCGGCCGAGCAGCTTCTCGACGTCGGCGCGCTCGGCGCCCTGCGAGCCCAGGAGTTCGATCTCGGACTCCATGCGGTGCGCGCGTTCGCCCAGGCGCATGGCGCCGGCCAGGCGGGCGCTGCCCTTGAGCGTGTGCAGCGTGCGCAGCACCGCGGCGCGGGGCGCGCTGTCGTCCGGGTGGTGCGCCCACTGGCGCAGCGATTCGCCCAGCTGGGGCAGCAGTTCGGCGGCCTCTTCCTCGAAGATCGGGAACAGGTCGACGTCGACCGCGTCGGCCAGGTCGATGGCGTCCTCGGAGTCGTCGAGCGCCACGTCGGCGACGCTGTCGGTGGAAACCACCTGCTGCAGCGGCCGGGCTTCGGCGCGCATGGCGACTTCGGTCGGCATCGGCGAATTGGCGATGTCGCGCAGCGCCTGCAGCGTGCCTTCGGACGGGTCGCGCAGGAAGCCGACCGCGAACTGGTGCAGCAGGCGGCGCAGCTCGTCGGCCGCGGCCACCAGCACCATGCCCTGCTCGCGCGTGCCGCTGCCCTGCATCTGCAGGTGCTGCAGCGCGGATTCGAACAGGCGGGCCATGCCCGACAGGCTGTGGAAGCCGACGGTGGCCGAGCTGCCGGCCAGCGAGTGGGCCAGCGCGACGGTCGAGTCGGGCAGGCGCTCGTGCGATTCGAGCGCCCATTCCCCGACATCGGTCGCCAGCTGGCGGGACCATTCGTCGGCTTCGTTGAGGTAGACGTTGTAGAGCGCGATGCCGATGCGCAGCGGGCCGATCACCTTGACCTGGTCTTCGGCGCTCGAGGAGACGGCGATTTCCTCGACGGCCTGGTGCGGCTGTGGCACCTCGTGGGCAGCCTGGGCCTCGACCGGCTCCGGCAGCTCGTCGGCAACGAGGATCTGCGGCTCGACGGGCGCGGCAGGCGCCTCGACGATGGGCGCGAGCACTTCGGCGATGACCGGCTCGGGTTCGGGCTCGGGCTCAGGCTCGGGCTCGACTGCGACGAGCTCCGGCTCCGGCTCAGCCGCAGCGGCAGGCTCGTGTTCGGGCTCGGCCGCCAACTGCGGCTGCGGCGCTTCTTGTTCTTCGTGCGGCTGCTCCACCGCCTCGATGACTTCGGGCTCCCGAGCCTGAACGGGCACGGGCTCCAGTTCGGGCTCCCAGGCGAGGTCGGGCAGGCTGGGCGCCGCAGGCGATTCGGGCTCGACGCCGGCCACGGGTTCGGCCTGCAGCTCGGGCTCGGCGGGCGGCGGCACCACCGGTTCGGGCTCGCTGCGCGGCTGCGTCTTGGCTGGCGCGAGGAAGTCGAACTCGTCGCCGCTGGGCAGGCTCAGCAGCGGCGCGGGTTCGGTGTTCTGCCGGGTTTCGAAATCGAGGAAGTCGGTGGATGCGAAATCGTCGTCGGCCTCGGGAGGCTGAGCGGGCTCGGCCCAATCGAGGGGCTCGAGCGCGGGTTCCTGTGCGGGTTCCCGTGCAGGTTCGGGGGCCGCATGCGCCGCGGGCGACACCGGCTCCGGCGTCAGCGACAGGTCGGGCAGGTCCGGAAGCGCCGGCATCGGCAGCGGCGCCACGGCCGGCGCCGCCACGGGCGCCTCGGCGGCGATGTGGCGCGCCGCGACCGCCAGGGCCTCGGCATCGGCCACGCGCACCGGCGGCGGTACGGGTTCGCCGGCCAGCAGAGCGTTGGCCACGCGGCTGAACGGCGCGGCCTGCCACGAATGCGGCTGGCCGGCCGCGATGGCCTCGACCCATTCGCTGAATTCGCGCAGGGTTCTTTCGGTGCCGGACAGCAGCTCGGGCGTGGCCGCGCGCTGGTCTGCCAGCCAGGTGTTGAGCACCTGCTCCAGCGACCAGGCGGCGTCGCCGAATTCGGTGAGGCCGACCATGCGCGAACTGCCCTTCAGCGTGTGGAAGGCGCGGCGCAGGATGGTGAGCTCTTCGGTGTCGTCCGGATAGCTGGCGAGTTCGGCAATGGCCTCCAGGCCGTTCTGCACCACCTCGCGGGCCTCGTCCAGGAAGATGTTCTGCAGGTCGTCTTCTTCGAGCTCGGTGACTTCGGTGTCGGGCAACGCCGACGGGCCGGCGATCTTGTTCGTCCAGCTGTCGGCCTTGTTGCTGAATTCCTCGATCGGCGAGACCTTGGCCTTGCGGTTGGGCGTGGCCAGCGCGGCCAGCTTCGAGGCGATCTGGGCATCGACTTCCTCGATGCTCAGCACGGCTTCGGCGGCCGGGGCCTGGCCGGCGGCGGCGCTGTCGGCGGCCGGGCTGTCGGTGGCCTGGCGGCCCATCAGCGGCTTGAGCTCGCCCGCCTCGGCGTCGAACACGAACAGGCGCTTGGCCAGCGCGGGCTGGTAGCCCAGCATGTCGATCAGGAAGCCGAGCGCGCCGAGGTTGTTGCCCAGCGCGTCGAAGCCGGCCATTTCCTCGGCCGGCGAGGCGCTGACGAGCATCGCCTCGACGTCGTCGCGCATGCGCTGCACGGTGTGCGCGGCCTGGTCGAGCCCAAGCACCGAGAACACGCCGCGCATCTGCATGAGCTGCGTCGGCACGGTGCGCAGCAGGCCTTTTTCGGCCGGCCGGCGGAAGTACTGGTCGAGCGACTTCTCGAGCTCGCTCAGGTGGCCGCGCAGCTCGTCGACCACGGTGCCCATGGTCTGGCGGTCGCTCACGCGGCGATAGAGGTCTTCCATCCACGGCTCGAGCGGCTCGGAATGGCCGCCGCCCTGCACGCGTTCGATGCGGCCGGCCAGCTGCAGCGTGCGGGCCGTGAGCTGGGGGTCGCTCGGGTCGAGGTCTTCGAGCGCGGCTTCCAGGTAGAGCACCGAGGTGGCGACTTCCATCGCCAGTTCGGTGTCCGGCGGCCGACCGGCGCGCAGCGAGGCCTCGACCGCGTGGGTCAGCGCATGCACCATCGGCAGGCTCGGAGGATGCAGCTTCTGCAGCGATTCGCCGAGCTGCGCGAAGGTGTCGGCCACCTGGCGCGTGCGCGATACGTCGCCGCCCGAGAGCGCCGACCACATTTCCTTGGCTGTCTCGATGCGCTTGCGGGCCTGCGAGAGCACCAGCGGATCGAAGCGGCCGAACTGCTCGACGGTGTAGTCGACGCGCGGTTCGTTGGCGATGCCCCAGGCGCTGCGCACGGTGCGCAGCGTGGGCGCTTCATCGCGCGCGGTGGGTACGGCCTGGGCGCAGAAGAACAGCAGGTCCTGCCCGAGGCGGTCGGACACCACGCTGTCGCCGCGCGCGAGCGTGGCGTATTGCAGCAGCACGCGCGAAGCGGCGCGCTTGACGTAGGCGTCGGCCGGGATCAGGCCCAGCGCCAGCGCCTCGAAGAAACCCGCGGCCAGCGTCCAGAAGCTGGCGACGCGCGGCAGCAGCGCGCCACGGCCGAGCCCCAGGCACAGCGCATGCAGCCGGCGCGCGGCCTGCGTGTCGCCGGACTTGACCAGCTGCAGCACTTCGCGGTCGAGCCGCGAACGCACGGACGGGTCGTAGGCGACCGCGGCCTGCGTGAGCGCGGGCTTGATCTCGACCCAGCGCCATGCCGTGCCCCAGAGGTCGGCGGGATGCACGCGCTCGTTGCCCACCAGTTCCAGCACGTCGCGGTACTGCGGAAACAGCGCCACCGACGACACCGGCTTGCCGGCCAGCAGGGCGTTGAGGAAATCGGTGACGGCAAAGCCGGCACGCTCGATCTTGTGAACCGCGGCTTCGGTGCAGCGCCGCGGGTCGGCAATGAAGCCCTGCACCGCGAACTCGATGGCGCCAAGCACCAGCGCGGGCGAGGCATGCCCCACCATCTGCAGCGCCCCGACGGCCTGGTGCAGTTGCTGGCGGGCCATCTGCAGCGGGCCGCTCTCGGGTTCCTCGGGCGAGCCCAGGTCGCGCACGAAGCGCCGCAACGACTTGCCGACACCGTCGAGGGATTTCTGGATTTCTCCCAGCACCCAGGCCAGCGGCCCGAGGTCTTCGGTGGCCGGCACGTTGCCGGCGAGGGGGGCCGTGGCAGGGGTTTGAATCGACACGTTGGGTGCTCGCCGTTCTTTAGCTGTCAGTTTTCCGAAGGGCGCTGCGCGCCCTGAATGCACAAAGCCATCGCGGCCACTTCAAGGAACACCGCGGAACCGGCTTTGCCGGGCCGCCGGTGTTGCCCCCGGAAGGGGGTTGGCGAAGCGACACGAAGTGCGCGAAGGCTGGGGGAGAGCGTCATCACGCAATCTTGAAGCGGGCTACCGAGCGGCGCAGTTCCTCGGCCATCTGCGAGAGTTCGCGCACCTGCTGGGCCGTGGTACGCGTACCTTCTCCGGTCTGTTCCGTCACTGCAAAGATGTGCTGGATGTTCGCGGCCACCACGTTGGCCGAATCGGCTTCGCGGGAGGCGGATTGCGAAATCTGCTCGATCAGGTCGGCGAGGCGGCGCGACACGCGGTCGATCTCGGACAGCGCGGTACCCGCGTTGTCGGACAGCTTGGCCCCTTCGACCACACCCTGCGTGGAGCGCTCCATGGCGCCCACGGCATCCTGCGTGTCGGTCTGAATGGCTTTCACCAGCGCCGAGATCTGGCGCGTGGCGTCCGCGGAGCGTTCGGCCAGTCGCTGAACTTCTTCCGCCACCACCGAGAAGCCCCGGCCGGCTTCACCGGCGGATGCGGCCTGGATGGCCGCGTTCAGGGCCAGCACGTTGGTCTGCTCGGTAATGTCCGAGATCAGTTCGGTGATTTCACCGATCTCCTGCGACGACTCGCCCAGGCGCTTGATCCGCTTGGAGGTTTCCTGGATCTGGTCGCGGATGGAGTTCATGCCGCCGATGGCGTTCTGCACGGCCTGCAGGCCCGACGATGCGGCCTGCAGCGACTGGCGCGCCACCGTGGCGGACTCTTGCGCCTGGGAAGACACGCCGTTGATTCGCTCGGCCATGGTCAGCACCGACTGGCCGGTTTCGCGAATCTCGCGCAGCTGCTCGGTCGAGGCGGCCAGCAGTTCGGTCGAGGTGCTTTCCACCTGCGACGTCGTCTGCGCCACGCGGGTCGCCGTGTTCTGCACGTTGCCCACCAGCAGGCGCAGTTCTTCCACCGTGTAGTTCACCGAGTCGGCGATGGCGCCGGTGATGTCCTCGGTCACGGTGGCTTCCTGCGTCAGGTCGCCTTCGGCCACCGTCTGCAGTTCGTTCATCAGCCGAAGAATGGCGGCCTGGTTGGCGTTGTTCACGCGGCCGGCTTCTTCCGAAGCCTGCTCGGCGGCCAGACGCTCGCGTTCGGCGACGGCGGCGCGTTCGCGGCCTTCGCGCACCTGCACGAAACCGATGGCGCCGGCCAGTGCCAGGGCGGCCAGCGACAGCACGAACAGCAGCACGATGGTGCCGGCGCCCAGGCCGGTGCGCGCCGAGAGCTTGTCCTGCAGGTCGCCGAGCGACTTGCGCAGCGGTTCGCTGTCGGTCAGGATGGAAGCCTGCGCTTCGCGCGCCGCCACCAGGCCCTGCAGGTTGCCCAGAATGGCGGAGGCCTGCGTGCGCATCTGCTCGTAGGTCTTCAGGATGGCTTCGAGCTGCTCGCGCGTCTGCGGGTCCTTCGAGCCGGGGAAGCGCTGCTGCGCATTGCCGTCGAGCAGGCCGCGGGTGGTTTCCTGGAAGGTGTTCAGGTCCTTGCCGAGCAGGAACACGGCGTCGGGGTTCACGCCCTCGACGGTGAAGAATTCGTTGGTCGACTTGCCGATGCGCTGGGTCAGCATCACGAGCTGGCCGGCGGCCGAGATTTCAGGCAGCGTGGCGTTCTGCTGCATCTTCAGCGACGCGACGGTTTCCGTCATTTCGAGCAGCGTGGACGACTGCTGGTTGATGTCGCGCAAAGCGGCGCCCACCTGCGTCAGGATCTGGCGCTGGGCCAGCACGGCCTTGGCGCTGGTGTCGGCGCGGGCGACGAGGGGATTGATCTTGTTCATCTCCTCGTCGTACTGGTTGCCCACGCGCTCCAGCCGCAGCGAATCGTCGCCGTTGGTCAGGCCCTGCACGCGGCGCGTGAGGTCGTCCGCGCTGTCCTTCACTTCGACGAACGCCGAGGCGCTGCCGACGAGGGCCTGCGAGATCGACTTGGCAAGACGCTGCGACTGCATCAGCGCCTGGCCGGTGGCCGCCACCTGCTGTGCCAGGCGTTCCGCGCGAAGAATGGCGGAGCCGGCCACCAGCAGCAGCAACAGCACCACCACCGCCAGCATGATCGCCAGGATGCGCTGCTGCCTGGCGGGGGCGGCGCCCACGCGGCCGCCGGAGGCGTCGGGCACGGCGTCGAGCGCGGCGGCGCCGGGCTCGTTGGCGGCGTCGCCGCCGCCGGGCAGCTCGACTTCGCCGAAGCTGGTGTCGGCCGTGCCGCTCTTCCTGGCGAGCCTCACGGTCTTTTCGTCCGGAACCTGGACCGTGTCGACATCGTCGAGCGATATCGCACCGGAGCCGTCGACGGGGGCCTTGTCGTTCCCGTTGGTCACGGGCAGTAATTTCTTGAACTTGTCGGCGATCGAGCTCACGGTCGGTCCTTCAGGTGGTTTCGGGTGCTGCGTGCCAAGGCACTACGCACCAATACTCAAAAACTGGGGTTGCTGCGAAAGCGCCTGCAGGTTGACTTCCTGCCAGCGCTCCCCTGCCGCGTCGGTGTACAGATGCCCGTGCCAGGCAGGTGCTTCTGCGCCGGGAGGCTCGGAGGCCGTGAAGGCTTCCGCGCCCCGCAACCCCGCCAGTCGATCGACCAGCAATGCGCAGTTGACTTCGAGCAGCTCGTTGAAGGCAACGAGCCGCGACTGGATGCGCGCCGCCTCGGAGGCGGCCTGCGTGCCCGGGCCGCCGGCGGCGAATGCCGACAGCTGCACCACGCCGTAGAGGCCGCCGCGCAGGTTGGCCACGCCGAGGAACCAGGGCTCCGTGTAGGGCACGGGCTGCGGCGGCGTCCAGGGAAAGATCTCGCCGGCATGCCCCAGCGGGAAAAGGTATTTGCCCTCGCCCGCCTCGACCGCCAGCCACGTGGCGGCCACGCCGGTGGTGCGGGCGGCCTGCAGGCGGCTCGCCAGCCGGGACTGGAAGGCTCTCAGAGCATCGCGATTCGCCATGGACTGGACAGGCTTTCGCTCAGTTCAGCGCGCTGATCTTGGACATCAGGTCGGCTGCGTTGACCGGCTTCACGATGTAGTCGCGCGCGCCCTGGCGCATGCCCCAGACCCGGTCGGTTTCCTGGTTCTTGCTGGTGCACAGGATGATCGGGATGGCGGCGTACTTCGGGTCGCGTGCGATGGCGCGCGTGAGCTGGAAGCCGTTCTGGCCGGGCATCACGACGTCCATAAGGATCAGGTCGGGGTGCTCTTCCTCGAGGCGGCGCATGGCGTCGTCCGCGTTCTCGGCGGTCTTGACGGCAAAGCCATTCTTCTGGAGTAGGTCGGTAAGGAAGACGAGCTCGGTCTTGGAGTCGTCGACGACGAGGATTTTGCGAATGGGCATTACTGCGCTTCCTGTTGAACGATGCCAAACTGCTGCACGGCCTGCAGCAGCTGGTCTTTGGTGAATGGCTTGGTCAGGTAGTCCTGCGAGCCGACCATGCGGCCGCGCGCCTTGTCGAATACACCGTCTTTCGAAGACAGCATGACGACGGGGACGTTGGAGAAATGAGCGTTGCGCTTGATGATGGCGCAGGTCTGGTAGCCGTCGAGCCGCGGCATCAGGATGTCGCAGAAAATCAGGTGCGGCTTGTGGTCGTTAACCTTGGAGAGCGCATCGAAACCGTCTTCCGCGAGAAGAACCTCGTGCCCGCCCTGCTTCAGAAAAATCTCGGCACTGCGCCGGATGGTGTTGCTGTCGTCGATGACCAGCACCTTGTAACCAGATCCATTCGGGCCCATTGCAAACGCTCCTGCTCATGAGACTTGGAAGCCCGCCGCGCCGAACACCGACGCAGACCGCGTAGCTCTATCTATGCCATGCTTTCAGATTTCCACCATTTCGAAGTCTTCCTTGCGCGCACCGCACTCGGGACAGGTCCAGTTCATCGGAACATCGGCCCAGGCCGTGCCTGCAGCGATACCGTCCTCTGGTACACCAACAGCTTCGTCATAGATCCACCCACAAATCAGGCACATCCAAGTTTTCGTATTCATCGGAGCTTAAAGTCCTTGTTCATTAAATGCAACGAGTGTATCTATGCGTATCTCATTAGCGGACTGTAAACGTCGCGCCTATGCCACCATCCAGGGGATGGAGCCCGGCGTATGACCATCTACTTACTTCCAGCAGATAACGCCCGCAAACCCGGCGATCTTAACGACCCCTCGCAGGCCGAGGACGAGGTCGCCGAGCGCGACCTGAATCCGCCCTGCGTGCTGGTGTTCAACGCCAGCGACCCCAGCGGCGCGGGCGGCCTCGGCGCGGACGCCCTGGCCATGGCCTCGGTGGGGGCGCACGTGCTGCCGGTCGTCACCGGCGCCTACGCCCGGGACACGGCCGAGATTTTCGACCACTTCGCCTTCGACGAGGAAGCCATCGCCGAGCAGGCGCGCTCGATCCTCGAGGACGTCGAGGTCCATCTCATCAAGGTGGGCTTCGTCGGCACGCCCGACGCGCTGAGCACCATTGCCGAGACCGCCGCCGACTACCCCGACGTCCCCGTGGTGGCCTACATGCCCAACCTGTCGTGGTGGGACGAGAACCTGATCGAGCCCTACCTGGACGCCTTCCGCGAACTCGTTCTGCCCCAGACGACCGTGTTGGTAGGAAACCACAGCACGCTGTGGCGCTGGCTGCTGCCGGACTGGAGCGGCGAGCGGCCGCCCACCGCGCGCGACATTGCCAAGGCCGCCGGCGAGTTCGGCGTGGCCTACACGCTGGTGACCGGCCTCGTGCTGCCGGACCAGTTCATCGACAACGTGCTGGCCTCGCCGCAGTCGGTGCTCACGAGCGAAAAGTACGAACGGCTCGAGGCCGTGTTCACCGGCGCCGGCGACACCCTGTCGGCCGCGCTGGCCGCCCTGCTGGCCAGCGGCACCGACCTCGTGGCCGCGACCACCGAAGCGCTGGCCTACATGGACCGCTGCCTCGACGCGGGCTTTCGCCCCGGCATGGGCCATGTGCTGCCCGACCGCCTCTTCTGGGCCGAACCGGAAGACGACGAAGACGATGAAGACCCGGACGCGCCGCCCGACTTCGCACTCCCCCCACACGACACCCGACACTGACTGATCAACCCGACCCGATGACCGACCGCAACGACATCCTTTTCGAACGCGCCCGCGCCGTGATCCCCGGCGGCGTGAACTCGCCCGTGCGCGCCTTCAAGGCCGTGGGCGGCACGCCCCGCTTCATCCAGCGCGCGCAAGGCGCCTATTTCTGGGACGCCAACGACAAGCGCTACATCGACTACATCGGTTCCTGGGGTCCGATGATCCTGGGCCATGGTCACCCGGCCGTGGTCGAGGCGGTGCAGAAGGCGGTGCTCGAAGGCTTCTCCTACGGCGCGCCGACCGAGCGCGAGATCGAACTGGCCGAGGCCATCCTCGCGCTGGTGCCGTCGATGGAAATGGTTCGCCTGGTCAGCTCGGGCACCGAGGCTGCCATGAGCGCGCTGCGCCTGGCGCGCGGCGCCACCGGGCGCAAGAGCATCGTCAAGTTCGAGGGCTGCTATCACGGCCACGCCGATGCGCTGCTCGTGAAGGCCGGCTCCGGCCTCGCCACCTTCGGCAACCCGACCTCGGCGGGCGTGCCGCCCGAGGTGGTGCAGCACACCATCGTGCTGGAGTACAACAACCTGCAGCAGCTGGAAGAAGCCTTCGCGCTGCACGGCAAGGACATCGCCTGCCTGATGATCGAGGCCATTGCCGGCAACATGAACTTCGTGCGCGCCACGCCCGAGTTCGCCAGGCGCTGCCGCGAGCTGTGCACGCAGCACGGCGCGCTGCTGGTGTTCGATGAAGTGATGACGGGCTTTCGCGTGGGCCTGCATGGCGCGCAAGGCGTGCTGGGCATCAAGCCCGACCTCACGGTGCTGGGCAAGGTCATCGGCGGCGGCATGCCGCTCGCGGCCTTCGGCGGGCCGCGCGCGATCATGGAACAGCTCGCGCCGCTGGGTCCGGTCTACCAGGCCGGCACCCTGTCGGGAAATCCGGTGGCCACGGCCTGCGGCCTCGCCACGCTGAAGGAAATCGCCAAGCCCGGTTTCTACGAGGCGCTGGGCCAGAAGACGCGCTCGCTGGTCGACGGCCTGAAGGCCGCCGCGGCCGCCGAGGGACAGCCCTTCAATGCCGACAGCGAGGGCGGCATGTTCGGCTTCTTCCTCATGAAAGACCTGCCGCAAAACTATGCCACCGTGATGACAACCGACAACGCGGAATTCAATGCGTTGTTTCACGGTTTGCTCGATCGCGGCGTGTATATTGCCCCCGCGCTTTACGAGGCAGGCTTCGTGAGCGCAGCCCACAGTGACGACGACATCGCCGCCACCATCGAAGCCGCAAGACAAATCTTCAGAACCCCCTAGCCCATGAACTTCCTGCGCACGCTGCCGGTCTTGAGCATCGCTCTTCTCATTCCCGGCCTCGCGTCAGCGCAGGACTCCTTCGACCTCAAGAACGTCTGGATCAACCCGGGCTTCTACTCGGCGCACTTCGACGGCGGCAAGGGCTTGGAAAACGTCAACCAGGGCCTGGGCTTCGAGTACCCGCTGAACGACACGTACCGTGTCACGGCGGGAACCTTCCGCAACAGCGACCGCCGGCAGTCGAACTACCTCGGGCTGTATGTGCTGCCCATCGAGTTCTACGGCGTGAAGTTTGGCGCCGTGGTCGGCGGCTTCGACGGCTACCCCAACTACCGCAACGGCAACTGGTTCCCGGCCATCCTGCCGGTGGCCGCCATCGAAGGCAAGAACTGGGGCCTGAACATCGCGTACGTGCCGACGATCAAGAACCGGCTGTACGGCGCCGTCACTTTTCAATTGAAGTACCGGTTCGGCAACCACGAGTAAAACGCGGTCGCCGAACCTCGGCTTCCGCCGATCAGTGCCTGAAGTGGCGCACGCCTGACAGCACCATCACCACGCCGCGCTCGTCGGCTGCGTCGATCACTTCCTGGTCGCGCATCGAGCCGCCCGGCTGGATGACGCAGCTCGCGCCCGCGTCCACCACCACATCCAGGCCGTCGCGGAACGGGAAGAAGGCGTCGCTGGCCACTGCGGTGTCCTTCAGCGAGAGGCCGGCGTGCTCGGCCTTGATGCTGGCGATGCGCGCGGAGTCGAGGCGGCTCATCTGGCCGGCGCCCACGCCCATCGTCATGCCGTTGGCGCAGAAGACGATCGCGTTGCTCTTCACGTACTTCGCGACCTTCCATGCGAACAGCAGGTCCTGCAGCTGCTGCGGCGTGGGTTGCTTCTTGCTGACCACCTTGAGGTCGTTGATCGACAGCTCGTGGTTGTCAGCGGTCTGGATCAGCAGGCCCGAGCCGACGCGCTTGACGTCCATGGCGTTGCGGCCGTTGTCCCAGTCGGTGGTTCCCCCCTTGGGCAGCGCGATTTCGAGCACGCGCACGTTGAGCTTGGCCTTGGTGGCCTGGAACACTTCGAGCGCCTCGGGGGTGTAGCCCGGCGCCATCAGCACTTCGACGAACTGCTTGGCAATTTCTTGCGCGGTGGCGCCGTCGACCGGGCGGTTGAAGGCGATGATGCCGCCGAAGGCCGAGGTGGGGTCGGTCTTGAAGGCCTTGCCGTAGGCTTCGGCCGCGTCCTTGCCCAGCGCCACGCCGCAGGGGTTGGCGTGCTTCACGATCACGCAGGCCGGCACGTCGAAGCTCTTCACGCATTCCCACGCCGCATCGGCGTCGGCGATGTTGTTGTAGCTGAGTTCCTTGCCCTGCAGCTGCTTCGCCGACACCAGCGAGCCGGGCGCCGGATGCAGGTCGCGGTAGAAGGCGGCCTGCTGGTGCGGGTTCTCGCCGTAGCGCAGGTCCTGCACCTTCACGAAGCGGCCGTTGCTCTGCGCGGGGAACAGCGAGCGCTTGGGCGCGCCCTGGCCGATGCTGGCGTCGAAGTCGATGGCCGAGAGGTAGTCGCTGATGGCACCGTCGTAGTCGGCGATGCGGTTGAACGCGGCCACCGAGAACGCGAACTTGGTCTTGTCGCTGAGCTTGCCGTCGGCCTTCAGCTCGGCCAGCGCCACGGCGTATTGCGATGCGTCGGTCAGCACGCCGACGTCCTTCCAGTTCTTGGCCGCGCTGCGCACCATGGCCGGGCCGCCGATGTCGATGTTCTCGATCGCGTCCTCGAGCGTGCAGCCGGGCTTGGCCACGGTGGCTTCGAACGGATAGAGGTTGACGATCAGCAGGTCGATGGTGTCGATGCCGTGTTCCTTGATGGCCGCCACGTGCGCCGGCAGGTCGCGGCGCGCCAGCAGGCCGCCGTGGATCTTCGGGTGCAGCGTCTTCACCCGGCCGTCGAGCATTTCGGGAAAGCCGGTGTGGTCGGCGACTTCGGTCACCGGCAGGCCGGCGTCGGCCAGCAGCTTGGCGGTGCCGCCGGTGGACAGCAGCTTGATGCCCAGCGCATGCAGCGCCTGTGCGAATTCGAGGATGCCGGTCTTGTCGGATACGGAGATGAGTGCAGTCTGAGCCATGGATATGCCGTGGAGTTATTTCAAAAGTTTGTGCTCGACCAATTTCTTGCGGAGCGTGTTTCTGTTCAGGCCGAGCCATTGCGCGGCCTTCGACTGGTTGCCCTCGGCGCGCGTCATCACGACATCGAGCAGGGGTTTCTCGACCACGCGCACGAGCATTTCGTACATGCCGTCGGGTTCGGTGCCGCGCAGATCGCGAAAGTAGCTGTCCAGACTGGTGCGCACGCAGTCCTCGATGTGTTTCTTGCTCATTGCTTCTTCTCTTCTTCTCAATCGACGGCGCAAGCCGCCTCCTCTTCACCAGACAGCTCGCTGTCTGCCTCGTGCTGCACGGGCATGCGTTCCATGCGGTCCGCCAGCCCGTCGAAATAGTCGCCGACCGCGCGCAACTGCTCGCCGCAGTCCTCGATGGTGTTCATGCGCGCGCGAAACGCCTCGCCCTCGGGCAGGGTGCGCACGTACCAGCCGATGTGCTTGCGCGCCGTGCGCACGCCGCTGTAGTCGCCGTACAGCGCATAGTGCTCCACGAGGTGGTCGAGCAGCAAGCGGCGCACTTCCGCCACCAGCGGCGGCGCGCGGTGCGTGCCGGTTTCCAGGAAGTGCGCGATCTCGCGGAAGATCCACGGCCGGCCCTGCGCGGCGCGGCCGACCATCACCGCGTCGGCGCCGGTGGCCGCGAGCACGTCGCGCGCCTTCTCGGGCGAACGGATGTCGCCGTTGGCCACCACCGGCACGCGCACCGCGGCCTTCACGGCGGCGATGGTGTCGTATTCGGCGTGGCCCTTGTAGCCCTGCTCCCGCGTGCGGCCGTGCACCGTGAGCATCTGCACGCCGGCCGACTCGAAGTCGCGCGCCAGCTTCACGGCGTTGCGGTGGTCGTGGCTCCAGCCGGTGCGCATCTTCAGCGTGACCGGCACATTGAAGGGCCGCGCTGCATCGACCACCGCCTGCACGATCTCCAGCGCCAGCGGCTCGTCGCGCATCAGCGCCGAGCCCGCCCATTTGTTGCAGACCTTCTTGGCCGGGCAACCCATGTTGATGTCGATGATCTGCGCGCCGCGCTCGATGTTGTAGACCGTGGCCTCGGCCATCATGTCGGCGTCGGTGCCTGCGATCTGCACCGCAATGGGGCCCGGTTCGCCGTCATGGTTGGCGCGCCGTGATGTCTTGAGCGTGCCCCAAAGCTCCTTGCGCGACGTGACCATCTCGCTGACCGCGTAGCCCGCGCCCAGCGCACGGCACAACATGCGGAAGGGCCGGTCCGTCACGCCGGCCATGGGCGCGACGAACAGGCGGTTTTCCAGCGTGTGGTTGCCGATCTGCAAGGTCATTTGGGAGGAAGCGGTGCGCGTTCGGCTGCTGAAAAATGAGGCACGATTGTAGCCACGTGGCATTTCAGCGACTGAAACGATTTGCGCCTGGGTACCCGTGAAAACACGGGTGCGTGCCGGGGCCTTATCCCACGCGGGCGCGACGTGAGCGCTGCCTATACTGCGCGACCTTATGCAAGCCTGGCTCGACTCCCTCCTGGCGCTGATGGCGCTGCCGCAGTACGGTCTCTCGACCCTGTTCGTCGCAGCGTTCGTCTCGGCGACCCTTCTGCCGGTGGGCTCCGAGCCCGTGCTCTTCGGCCTGCTCAAGCTCAACCCGGACATGTTCTGGCCGGCCATCGCGGTCGCGACGGTGGGCAACACGCTGGGGGGCGCGGTCGACTGGTGGATGGGCTACGGCGCGCACAAGGTGGCCGACAAATACTCGCACTCGAAACACCATGTGCGGGTTTTGGGCTGGCTGGAGAAGCTCGGCCCCAAGGCCTGCCTGCTGAGCTGGCTGCCGCTGGTGGGCGATCCGCTGTGCGCGGTGGCGGGCTGGCTCAAGCTGCCGTTCTGGCCCTGCTTGGCCTACATGGCCATCGGCAAGTTCCTGCGCTACGTCACCATGACGGTGGCGCTGCTGCAGATCTTCTGATCGGCTTCGCGCCGCCGCGTCCCGCCCCGCCCCGTTTCAGCTCAGCAGGCCGTAGGGGCCGCCGCGCTCGAGCGCTCTCTTGTACGCCGGGCGCGCGTGGATGCGCTCCAGGTAGGCCATGAGCTTCGGCCGCTTCGCGTCGAGTCCGCCGCGCGCCTGCGCTGCCTCCACCGGGAAGCTCATCTGGATGTCGGCACCGGTGAAAGCGTCGCCGGCGAACCACTCGCTCCTGCCGAGCTCGGCCTCCATGAAATTCAGGTGGCTCACGATGTTCGGATTGATGAACGCCGACTTCGTCTTGCTCGCGATGGCCTTGGCGATCGGCTTCGCGAAGAACGGCATCTTCGTGGTCTCGATGCGGTCGAACACCAGCTTGAGCAACAGGGGCGACATCGCCGAGCCTTCGGCGAAGTGCAGCCAATAGCGATAGCGCACCGCATCCGGCGTGCCCGGCGCGGGCGCGAGGCGGCCGTTGCCGAAGCGCTCGATGAGCGTCTCCACGATCGCCCCCGACTCCGCGAGCGTGAGCCCGTCATCCGTCGTCACCACCGGTGACTTGCCCAGCGGATGCACGGCCCGCAGCGAAGCGGGCGCCAACATGGTCTGCGGATCGCGCTGGTAGTGGACGATCTCGTAAGGCAGCTCGAGCTCTTCGAGCAGCCAGAGCACGCGCTGCGAGCGCGAGTTGTTGAGGTGGTGGACGGTGAGCATTGGGGCGGGGCTTGTGGAGAAATTCAGGGCGCGCGAAGTCTACCGAACAACGCCTATTTCACGCCCGCCTTGCGCAATTCCTCTGCAGTGATGCGGACCGGCTTCTGATCGCGCTGCACAACGATGGCGGTGTCCGTGCGAACGGCCGCCTCCCGCGCCGCCCGGGCCGCGCGCCGAATCGCTATCAGTGAAGCGGCCAGATCCTTGTCCTTGGCCTGCATGAGCTGTTCACGGGTCATGGTGCTTCTCCCCATTCGATGAGATCCGGCTCTTCGCCAGCGTTGTCGTATAGCGCCCAGGCATCCACCGCAGCGCGGTACCGGTCGTCGAAATTCCGGCGCCCTGCCTCGAAACGGCGGCGAATCACATCTTCAGGAATGTGATGGCCTCCCTGCCGCACGCGTTCCGCCACCCGAGCAATCGCAAACTCCGCCGTCGGAAGCGCCAGAAAGAACAGGCTCACGTGATAGCCCAACTTCCTCCAGGCGCCAATATGGCGCAGATAACCCAGCCCCGACAACGTGGTCTCGAAAGCAAAGCTCTCCCGGCGACGCACGCACTGGGCAATCTCCTCGAGCATCAGGCGCCCGGCCTTGATGGCCTCCGCCTCGGGCGCAAAGGGCGACAGCCCGGCCGCGATCAGGTCAGCATTGATGAAACGGGAAATCCGAGCTTCCTGGGGCAGGAAAGCGCGGGCGAAGGTTGTCTTGCCTGCGCCGTTCGGCCCCGCGATGATGACGATCTTCGAATGGCTCATCGGCGGGACATCTGCGCCCGGGGTATCAGGAACTGAACAGGAAATTCATCACGTCGCCATCCTTCACGACGTATTCCTTGCCTTCCGAACGCATCTTCCCCGCGTCCTTGGCGCCCTGCTCGCCCTTGAAGGCGATGTAGTCCTCGAAGGCAATGGTCTGGGCGCGGATGTAGCCCTTCTCGAAGTCGCCGTGGATCACGCCGGCGGCCTGCGGGCCGGTGTCGCCGATGTGGATGGTCCAGGCGCGCACTTCCTTCACGCCGGCGGTGAAGTAGGTCTGCAGGCCCAGCAGCTTGAATGCCGCGCGGATCAGGCGGTTCAAGCCCGGCTCTTCCTGGCCGATCTCGGCGAGGAACATCTTCTTGTCTTCGTCGTCCATCTCGGCCAGGTCGGCTTCGATCTTGGCGCAGATGGCGACCACTGGCGCGCCCTGCCTGGCGGCGTATTCGCGCAGGCGGTCGAGATACGGGTTGTTCTCGAAGCCGTCTTCCGACACGTTGCCCACGAACATCGCGGGCTTGGCGGTGATGAGCGTGAAGCTCTTGACCAGCGGCAGCTCTTCCTTGGTGAACTCGAGCGCGCGCACCGGCGTGTTCTCGTTCAGCGCGGCCTGGCAGCGCTCGAGCAGGCCGACCAGCTTCTGCGCGTCCTTGTCGCCGGAACGGGCGACCTTGGTGTGGCGGTGCAGCGCCTTCTCGACCGTGGCCAGGTCGGCCAGGCAGAGTTCGGTCTGGATCACTTCGATGTCGGAGATCGGGTCGACCTTGCCGGCCACGTGGATCACGTTCTCGTCGTCGAAGCAGCGCACCACGTTGACGGTGGCGTCAGTCTCGCGGATGTGCGCCAGGAACTTGTTGCCCAGGCCTTCGCCGGTGCTGGCGCCGGCCACCAGGCCGGCGATGTCCACGAACTCGACGATGGCGGGCACCACGCGCTCGGGCTTGACGATCTCGCTCAGCTGCGCGAGCCGGGGGTCGGGCACTTCCACCACGCCCACGTTGGGCTCGATGGTGCAGAAGGGATAGTTCTCCGCCGCGATGCCGGCCTTAGTCAGCGCATTGAAAAGGGTGGATTTACCGACGTTGGGCAGGCCGACGATGCCGCATTGCAAACTCATGGGAGGTCCTCTTGGGTAACCGGCGATTTTAGGCGAGCATGGCTGCATGCCCGCCCGGCAGGTCTTGGAACCGCTTCTTGCAACCCTGTCATCCGCTCCCGGAAAGCTCAGGGTTAGCCCCGATGGGCAAACGTTTGCGCAAACGTTTCCCTTGGTTAACATCGGGGCCCCCGGCAAAGACCGGCGTACCGCTTTGATCAACCACCCCAGGAGACATCCACCATGAAATTCACCCGCCGTACCCTGCAAAGCGCTGCTGCATTGATGCTGCTGGGCGCCATCGCCGGAACGCCCGCCTTCGCCCAGGACAAGCCGAAGGTCGCGCTGGTCATGAAGTCGCTGGCCAACGAGTTCTTCCGCACCATGGAAGACGGCGCCAAGGCGCACCAGAAGGCCCATGCCTCCGAATACACGCTGGTGGCCAACGGCATCAAGGACGAGACCGACACCTCCGCCCAGATCAAGATGGTCGAGCAGATGGTGGCGCAGAAGATCAACGCGCTGGTCATCGCGCCGGCCGATTCGAAGGCGCTGGTGCCGGTCATCAAGGCCGCCATCGACAAGGGCATCCTGGTGGTCAACATCGACAACCAGCTCGACGCCGCCGCGCTCAAGGAAAAGGGCATCCAGGTGCCGTTCGTCGGCCCCGACAACCGCGCCGGCGCCAAGCTGGTGGGCGACGCGCTCGCCAAGGAGCTGAAGTCGGGCGACAAGGTCGGCATCATCGAGGGCGTGTCGACCACCTTCAATGCGCAGCAGCGCACGCTGGGCTACCAGGACGCGATGAAGGCCGCCGGCGTGACGGTGGTGGGCGTGCAGTCCGGCCAGTGGGAAATCGACAAGGGCAACACGGTGGCCGCCGGCATGATGCGCGAGCACCCCGACCTGAAGGCGCTGCTTGCGGGCAACGACAGCATGGCGCTTGGCGCCGTGGCCGCCGTCAAGGCCGCCGGCAAGACCGGCAAGGTGCTGGTGGTGGGCTACGACAACATCGGCGCCATCAAGCCGATGCTGGCCGACGGCCGTGTGCTCGCCACGGCCGACCAGTTCGCCGCCAAGCAGGCCGTGTTCGGCATCGAGACCGCGCTGAAGGCCATCGCCGACAAGAAGAAGCAGGCCGACATGCCCGCCGAAGTGAAGACCGACGTGGTGCTGGTCACCAAGTCGTCCAAGTAAAAACAATCTCCCGACCGAAGAAAAGAGCCTCCGTTGACCGCACCCGCCGCAATGAACGACAACCGCGCCCAGCCCGTGCTCACGCTGAGCACCATGGGCAAGGACTATGCGGCGCCGGTGCTGGACGACGTCTCGCTCGTGCTCAACGCCGGCGAAGTGCTGGCCCTCACGGGCGAGAACGGCGCCGGCAAGAGCACGCTGTCGAAGATCGTCTGCGGCCTGGTGCAGCCCACGCGCGGCCAGATGCTGCTCGACGGCAAGCCCTTTGCGCCCGGCTCGCGCCGCGACGCCGAGCGGCTTGGCGTGCGCATGGTCATGCAGGAGCTGGGCCTCGTCACCACCCTCTCGGTGGCCGAGAACCTGCTGCTCGACCGCCTGCCCAACAAGACCGGCTGGATCCGCCGCGGCAAGCTGCACGAGCTGGCCGCGCGCCAGCTCGCCAAGATCGGCATGCAGAACATCGACCCGGCCACGCCGGTGGCGCGGCTGGGCATCGGCCAGCAGCAGATGGTGGAGATCGCGCGCAACCTGCAGGACGACACGCGCGTGCTGGTGCTCGACGAGCCCACCGCCATGCTCACACCGCGAGAAACCTCGCACCTGTTCGAGCAGATCGACCTGCTGAAGGCGCGCGGCGTGGCCATCGTCTACGTGTCGCACCGCCTCGAGGAACTGCAGCGCATCGCCGACCGCGTGGCGGTGCTGCGCGACGGCCGGCTGGTGGACGTGCGTGCAATGGCCGGCGTGCGCGAATCCGAACTGGTGCAGCGCATGGTCGGCCGCGCGGTGCACGAGCACGAAGGCCGCGAGCGCCGCACCGCCGGCCCGGTGCTGCTGAGCGCGCGCGGCATCGGCCGGACGCAGGTCGTGCGCGACGTCGACATCGACCTGCGCGCGGGCGAAGTCATGGGCCTGGCCGGCCTCGTCGGCTCGGGCCGGACCGAACTGGTGCGGCTGCTGTTCGGCGCCGACCGCGCGGACCGCGGCGAGATCACCCTTCATGAAAACGGCCAGCCCGCGCAGCACGCGCGCAAGGGCTGGCGCTCGCCGATGCAGGCCATCCGCGCCGGCATCGGCCTCGTCACCGAAGACCGCAAGTCGCAGGGCCTGCTGCTGACGCAGTCGATCCGCGTGAACGCCACGCTCAGCGACCTCGGCGCCATTTCCCACGCCGGCTGGCTGCAGCGCGCCAAGGAGCGCGGCATTGCGCAGAAGCTGGTGGAACTGCTGCGCATCCGTTCGCGCAGCATCGAACAACCGGTCGCCACGCTCAGCGGCGGCAACCAGCAGAAGGTGGTGTTCGCGCGCTGGTTGCACCGCGAATGCAAGGTGCTGCTGCTCGACGAGCCCACGCGCGGCGTGGACGTGGGCGCGCGCGCCGACCTGTACGCCGAACTCGACCGCATGACCGACGCCGGCAAGGCGCTGCTGATGGTGTCGAGCGACCTGCGCGAACTGATGGCCATGTGCGACCGCATCGGCGTGATGAGCGCCGGCCGGCTGGTGGCGGTGTTCGAACGCGGCGAATGGACCGAACAATCGCTGCTGGCCGCAGCATTCAGCGACGCGGCCGGACGCGCCGCCAACAATCCGCCGACGGCATCCCCCGTTTCCGATTCGACCCCGGTCACCGCCGACACACAATGAACGCCGAAGCCTCCACGAAATCCACCCCGCCGTCCTCGCCCTCCGCACTCAAGGGCCAGCTCGGCACCTACCTGGGCCTGACGGTCGTGCTCGTGGGCATGATCGCGCTCTTCGGCTCGCTCAGCGAATACTTCCTGACGCGCGAGACCTTCGTCTCCATCGCCAACGAGATTCCCGCGCTGGCCGTGATGGCGGTCGGCATGACCTTCGTGCTGATCATCGCGGGCATCGATCTTTCCGTCGGCTCGGTGCTGGCGCTGAGTGCGGCCGTCACGGCGGCGGCCATCCTCGAATGGAAGCTGTCGGTGCCGGTGGCCGCGGCGCTCGGCCTCGCCACCGGGCTGGTCTGCGGCACGGTCACCGGCGCGGTGTCGGTCGCGTGGCGGCTGCCGAGCTTCATCGTCTCGCTGGGCATGCTCGAGGCGGTGCGCGGCGGTGCCTACCTGGTGACCGATTCGCGCACGCAGTACGTGGGCGACGCCATCTCGGGCCTGGCCGCGCCGTGGATCGGCGGCATCTCGGCCGCCTTCGTGCTGGCGGTGGTGCTGGTCGTCATCGGGCAGCTGGTGCTCACGCGCACGGTGTTCGGCCGCCACGTGGTGGGCATCGGCACGAACGAAGAAGCGATGCGCCTGGCAGGCGTCGACCCGCGCCCGATCCGCATCATCGTTTTCGCGGTCACCGGGCTGCTGGCCGGGCTCGCGGGCCTGATGCAGTCGGCCCGCCTCGAAGCCGCCGACCCGAATGCCGGCGTCGGCATCGAGCTGCAGGTGATCGCGGCGGTGGTGATCGGCGGCACCAGCCTCATGGGCGGACGCGGCTCGGTCATCAACACTTTCTTCGGCGTATTGATCATCGCGGTGCTGGAGGCCGGCCTCGCGCAGGTGGGGGCCAGCGAGCCGAGCAAGCGGATCATCACCGGCGCGGTGATCGTCGTGGCCGTCATCATCGACACGTTGCGCCAGCGCCGTGCCGAACGCCGGCTGGCCTGACGGCACCCGCCAACCAGGAAAAGGACAAGCCCCATGGCCACCATCAAGGACGTCGCGCTCAAGGCGGAGGTTTCGGTCACCACCGTGTCGCACGTGGTGAACGACACGCGCCACGTGAGCGCCAAGGTGCGCGAGCGCGTGGAGCTCGCCATCCGCGAACTGGGCTATGTGCCCAACGCGATGGCGCGCAGCCTGAAGAGCAACACCACTTCGACGCTGGGCATGCTGATTCCCAACAGCTCGAACCCCTACTTCGCCGAGATCGTGCGCATCGTGGAAGACCGCTGCTTCGGCGCCGGCTACACGCTGGTGCTGTGCAACACCGACGACGAGCCCCACCGCCAGAGCGTCTACCTGCAGGTGCTGGCCGAGCGCCGCATCGACGGGCTGATCGTGGTGTCGACCGGCGCGGGCGACGAGGAATCCCTGATGAAGCAGCTGCGCGGCCTGCGCATGCCCACGGTGCTGGTCGACCGCGAGATCGCCGACCCGGCCTGCGACCTGGTGGAGACCGCGCACATGCAGGGCGGCCTGCTCGCGGTGCGGCATCTGCTGTCGCTGGGCCACAAGCGCATTGCCTGCATCGGCGGGCCGGTGGGCGTGATGCCGAGCGAGCAGCGCATCGAGGGCTGGCGCATGGCGCTGGCAGAGACCGGCGCAACGCCCGACATCGCGAATGCGCAAGCGCTGCTCTGGCGCGGCGGCTTCACCAGCCAGGGCGGCTACGAGGCCATGCACGCCATCCTGCGCACCGAACAGAAGCCGTCGGCGGTGTTCGTCTGCAACGACCTGATGGCCATCGGCGCGCTGCGCGCCGCGCACGAGAGCGGCGTGCGCGTGCCGGACGATCTTTCGATCGTCGGCTTCGACGACATCGAACTCTCGGCCTACACCAGCCCGCCGCTCACCACGGTGGCGCAGCCCAAGGAGCGCATCGGTGCGCTGGCGGTCGACATGCTGCTCGAGCGCGTCGGCGGCAAGCGCCGCGATGCGCGCAAGGTGGTGCTGCAGCCCGAGCTGCGCGTGCGCGCCTCGACTGCGCGGCACGCGAGTTTCCGCGAGCCCGCCGCCCCCGTTCCGGCCGAAACGCCTTCCACGCAAACCCGAAAGTCCCGCACCCCGTGAGCCTGAAGCCTTCCTCCAGCAGCCCAGCCCGGGCCCCGCGCATCGTGGTGCTCGGCAGCCTCAACATGGACCTGGTGCTGCGCGTGCCGCACGCCCCGGCCGCGGGCGAAACCCTGCTCGGCCATTCGATCGCCACCATCCCCGGCGGCAAGGGCGCCAACCAGGCCGTGAGCTGCGCGCGCGAGGGCGCTCAGGTGCGCATGATCGGCTGCGTCGGCGACGACGCGCACGGCTCGGCGCTGCGCGATGCGCTCCAGCGCGACGGCATCGACACCGCCGCCCTGCGCACCGTGGCCGGCGAGCCCACCGGCACGGCGCTGATCCTCGTGGAGGACAGCGGCCAGAACCGCATCGTGCTGATTCCCGGCGCCAACGCGCGCCTGGAGGTCGACGAAGCCGCGCTGGCGCAGCAGGTGCAGGGCGCGGCCTTCCTGGTGGCGCAGTTCGAGACGCCGCTGGACCAGGTGGCGCGCGGCATCGCCGTGGCGCATGGCGCGGGCTGCAAGGTGATGCTCAACCCCTCGCCGGTACAGCCGATCGCCGAGCCCCTGTGGCCGCTGATCGACACGCTGGTGGTCAACGAGATCGAGGCGCAGGCGCTGTGCGGCCAGTCCGCCGACAGCCCGCAGGAAGCGGCGCAGGCCGGCCGGGCGCTGCGCGCCAAGGGCATCGCGCGCGTGGTCGTCACGCTGGGCGCGCGCGGCGCGGTGGCCGTCGATGCCGACGGTGCGCGCCACCATCCCGCGCCCAAGGTGCAGGCGGTCGACACCACGGCCGCCGGCGACACCTTCCTGGGTGCGCTCGCGGTCGCGCTGGGCGAAGGCCAGTCTTTCGACGACGCCGTTCGCCTGGGCATCCGCGCCGCCGCGCTGTGCATCCAGCAGCCGGGCGCCCAACCCTCCATTCCGCAGCGCGACGCCGTTCTGCTGAGCCCGCTGCCGCCCGACTGGATCACGCTGTGAAACGTTCTCCCCTGCTGCACGCCGAACTCTCCCATGTGATCGCCTCGCTGGGTCACGGCGACATGCTCGTGCTCGGCGACGCCGGCCTGCCGATTCCCGACGGCCCGCGCCGCATCGACCTGGCCGTGGCGCGCGGCGTGCCGCGGCTCGACGAGGTGCTGCAGGCGGTGCTGTCGGAGATGCAGGTCGAAGGCATCGTGGTGGCCGACGAAGCGCTGGACGACGCGAAGAATCCGCCGGGCTGGTATCCGCAGTCGCTGGGCATCGCGCCGCAGACGGTAGCGCATGAAGAATTCAAGCGCCGCACCGCGAAGGCCCGGGCCATGGTGCGCACGGGCGAATGCACGCCCTACGCCAACATCATCCTGATCGCTGGCGTGAAGTTCTGAAGCGGCACCGCCCGGGCGCCGCCGGTCATTCGAATTTGTAGTTCGCGCCCACCGGCTGGCCGACCTTGAGCACGTGCTCCACGCCCCGGATCACGATGCAGTTCATGCCGAAGGTGATGCCGCCGTCCACGCGCGGATCGGCGCGGTAGGTGCGCAGGGTGTTGCCGACCTCGGGGCTGCTGACGGCGGTGGCCGGGTCGATGTCCGGGATCGGGCAGCGCGTGCAGGGCTTGACGGGGCGGAGTTCGGCTTCGCCCTCGCCGGTGGCGATGTGCAGCGCGTCCACCCGGTCCTCGTCGTGCGACTCGATGCCCGCCAGCACGATGTTGGGCCGGAAGCGCTCGATGCCCACGGCATCGTGGCCCTGCGCGGCAAGGCGCTCGTTCAGCTCGGCCAGCGAGCCTTCGCTCGCCACCAGCACCGGGTAGCCGTCGGCGAACTGGTTCTCGGCCTCGATGCCGCCGGTCCACTTCAGGCTGGACAGGCGCTTGTGTTCCGGGTCGAAGCGCACGAGACGCAGGGTCTGCGGCTTGCCGGGCTCCGACAGGAAATCGCTGAACCACTGCGCGGCGATGTCGCCCATGTCGTAGGCCGCCACTTCGTCCTTCCAGACGCGCACGCGCACCGGTTTCTCGACGCGGTCGAAGGCCAGGTGCAGCGCCAGCATGCCGGGGGCGCGCAGAACCACTTCCATGTGCTTCATCTGCGGCTTGATCAGCGCCATGCGCGGCAGCTGCCGCTGGGTGACGAATTCGCCCTGGGCGTCGACCACCATCCAGGCGCGGTCGAATTCCAGGCCGGTCTCGGTCAGCAGCACCTCGGGAAGCTCGACCCCGCCGCAGGACTTGACCGGGTAGATGAACAGGCGCGCGATGGTGGCTTCGAGGTCGAAAGCGGGCTGGGACACGGTGGGGGTTCCTTGGAAATCGGCGGCAATTGTCCCGCAGCTTTGGAAAGTACCCTGAGCCGTTCCGGGGATACTGCGGGACCGGCTCCGCCGGGCCGCTGGTAGCGCCCCCGCGAGGGGGCGGGCGTAATCCATACAATCGTTTCATGGCTCTCCCCCCAGAAGTTTGCATTCGCGGCGCCGGCATCGTCGGCCGCACGCTGGCCCTGCTGCTCGCGCGCGAGCGTGTGCGCGTCGCGCTGGTGGTGCCCCCGGCCACGCAGGGCAAGCAGGACGTCCGCGCCTATGCGCTGAACACCGCCTCCCGCACGCTGCTCGAATCGCTGCGCGCCTGGCCCGACGCCGCGCACGCCACGCCGGTGCGCGAAATGCTCGTGCACGGCGACGAAGGCGGCCGGGTGCATTTCAGCGCCACGCGCCAGAAAGTCGACGCGCTGGCCTGGATCGTCGACGTGCCCGCGCTCGAGCAGCAACTGGCAGACGCCGTGCGCTTCCAGCCCCTGATCGAAGTCGTGGCCGAGCCGGTCGCCGCACCGCTCACCGTGGTGTGCGAAGGCAAGGCCAGCGCCACGCGCGAGGCGCTCGGCGTGAGCTACGAGGTCACGCGCTATCCCCAGCATGCGATAGCGGCGCGGCTCGAGGCAGAGCAGTCGCACGACGGCATCGCGCGCCAGTGGTTCAACGACAAGGGCGAGGTGCTCGCGCTGCTGCCTCTGGGCGGCGTGCACGGCAGGACGGTCGCGCTGGTCTGGTCGGTCGACCAGTTGCGCGCACCGGCCCTGCTTGCGCAAGGCGACGAAGAATTCAATGCCGCGGTCACCGAGGCCAGCCGCGCGGCGCTCGGTGCGCTCAAGCTCACGAGCGAGCGCGGTGCCTGGCCGCTGGCCCGCGCCATCGCCGATCGCTGGACCGGCGCCATGCCCGGCCAGCCGGCCCGCTCCTGGGCGCTGGCGGGCGACGCCGCCCACACGGTGCACCCGCTCGCCGGCCAGGGCCTGAACCTGGGCCTGGCCGACGCCTCTGCGCTGGCCGATGTGATCGAGAACCGCGACTACTGGCGCAGCGTGGGCGACGCGCGCCTGCTGCGCCGCTACGAACGCGCCCGCCGTGCCGACGTGCTGCAGATGAGCCTGGCGACCGACGGACTGCAGCAACTTTTCTCGCACAACCTGGGGCCGCTGCCTGCATTGCGCAACTGGGGCATGCGCGGTTTCGACCGCACGCGCCTCGTCAAGCACTGGATCACGGCCCAGGCGATGGGCCTGAAGGCCTGACGCCCCGCCATCTTCTCGAATCGAACCAACGGATCTCCCGATGACACTCGCACGCAACCTCCTACTCGCCGCCTGCACGCTGGGCGCGGTCGTGGCCGCCACAGCCGGCGAAGCCGAGATCCGCAAGAACCTGCCGGCGCGCATTCCGCAGTTCCCCGCCATCGACGAAGTGTCGAAGTCGCCGATTCCGGGCCTCTACGAAGTGCGCGTGAACAGCTCGCAGATCTTCTACACCGACGAGCAGGGCAACTACCTGATCCAGGGCAACCTGATCGACGTGAAGTCGCGCAAGAACCTGACCGAGGAACGGGTCGAGAAGCTCAGCGCCGTCGCCTTCGACCAGCTGCCGCTGAAGGACTCGATCAAGATCGTGCGCGGCAACGGCAAGCGCAAGCTCGCCGTGTTCGAAGACCCGAACTGCGGCTACTGCAAGCGCTTCGAGAAGGACATGAAGACGGTCGACAACGTGACCGTTTACCTGTTCCTGTACCCCGTGCTCGGCCCCGATTCGAACATCAAGTCGCGCGACATCTGGTGCAGCAAGGACAAGGGCAAGGCCTGGGGCGACTGGATGGAGTCGAGCACCCGTCCCGCCACCGCGCCCAGCAGCTGCGACGTGACCGCGCTGCAGCGCAACGTCGAGTTCGGCCGCAAGTACAACATCACCGGCACGCCCACGCTGATCTTCAGCGACGGCACGCGCACGCCCGGCGCCATTCCCGCAGAGCAGGTCGAGAAGCAACTCGCCGCTTCGTCGAGCTGATGGCGACGAAGGCTCCTGCGCGGCGCAGTACCGCCGCTACCGCCGTGCCCGTGGCCGGCGTGCGCTTTCGCGTCGAATGCGCGGATCTCCATGCGCGCCTGTTCGGGGTGACGCTGACCATCGACGCGCCCGCCGCGCAGCAGCGCGTGTCGCTGCCGGTGTGGATTCCGGGCAGCTACCTGGTGCGCGAATTCGCCAAGAACCTGCAGGGCCTGCGCGCCACGCAGGGGCGCCGCAAGCCGACGCTGACGCAGCTCGACAAATGCAGCTGGCTCGTCGAATGCACGCCCGGCCAGCCGCTGGTGCTGAACTACCAGGTCTGCGCCTACGACAACTCGGTGCGCACCGCCTGGCTCGACGCCGAGCGCGGCTTCTTCAACGGCACCAGCGTATGCCTGCGGGTCGAAGGCCAGACCGACGCGCCGCATGCGCTGGAGATCGTCGCGCCCGTGCTGCCTGAGGATGCCGCGCGCTGGTCCTGCGCCACCGCGCTGGTTCCGCTCAAGACCGACAAACACGGCTTCGGCAGCTACCGCGCCGCCGACTACGACGAGCTGGCCGACAGCCCGGTCGAACTGGGCGCCTTCTGGAGCGCCGATTTCGAAGCCTGCGGCGTGCCGCACCGCTTCGTGGTGGCGGGCGCCGCAGCCTCGTTCGACGGCGACCGGCTCATTGCCGACACCAAGGCCATCTGCGAAGCAGAGATGCGCTTCTGGCACGGCGACAAGGCCGGCAAGCGCGGCGGCCCGAAGCTGCCGATCGACCGCTACGTGTTCATGCTCAATGCGGTGGACGACGGCTACGGCGGGCTCGAGCATCGCCACTCCACGGCGCTTATCTGCAACCGCCGCGACCTGCCGCAGCGCGGCGAGAAGAAAAAGCAGCCCGAGGGCTACACCACGCTGATGGGCCTCATCAGCCACGAGTACTTCCACACCTGGAACGTCAAGCGCATGCGGCCCGCCGAGTTCGCGCGCTACGACTACAGCCAGGAAAACTACACGCAGCTGCTGTGGTTCTTCGAGGGCTTCACCAGCTACTACGACGACCTGCTGCTGCGCCGCGCCGGCCGCATCGACGACGCGGCCTACCTGCGCCTGCTGAACAAGACCATCAACCAGGTCATGCAGACGCCGGGCCGGCTGGTGCAGCCGGTGGCCGACGCGAGCTTCGACGCCTGGGTCAAGTACTACCGCCAGGACGAGCAGACGCCCAACAGCACGGTGAGCTATTACACCAAGGGCGCGCTGGTGGCGCTGTGCTTCGACCTCACGCTGCGCCATGAAGGCAAGGGCACCCTTGATGACGTGATGCGCCACCTGTGGACGCACAGCGGCGGCGGGCCGATCAGCGAAGCCGACTTCGCGGCCGCGCTGGAGGCCGTGAGCGGCCGCTCGTATGCGGCGGAACTCGCGCGCTGGGTGCATTCGACCGAGGAGCTTCCGCTTGCGCAGCTTCTGCGTGCGCACGGCGTCGCCACGCTGGAAGACCCGTCGCAGCAGGCGCAGGTACTGGGCCTGCGCGTGGCCGAAACCAACGGCAGCGTGCAGGTCAAGGTGGTGCTGCGCGGCGGAGCGGCCGAGAAGGCCGGCTTTTCGGCGAACGACGAGTGGATCGGCATCGAGCTGCCTGCTGTCGGCCGGAAGGGCCAGCAGCGGCCGGCGCAAGCCTGGCGCATCGCCAAGCTCGACGACCTCGCGCTGTACCTGGGCGATGCGACGAAGTTCACGGCCATCGTCGCGCGTGACCGCAAGCTGCTCAGGCTGCCGCTCGCGCTGCCGGCCAACGCGACCACCTGGCGCCTGTTCGCGCACGATGCCGCCAAGGCGGCGGGCTGGCTGGCCGGCTAGCTAGGCGTTTTCCGGCGCGGCCGGGTGCCGCACGAACATCATCGGCTGCGGCTCCCCGACCAGCACGCAGGGCTTGCCGGTCCTGCGGCAGTGGTCCTGCACGCGCCAATAGGCGCCGTGGCTCACGCAGCCGGTCTGGCAGATCACCAGGTCGGCGGCACGCAGGCTGGCTTCGAGCGCGGGATCGTCCGCGTCGGCACCGCCGTCGTGGTGCAGGTAGCGTCCTCCCGCGATTTCGACCAGCTGGCGTGCGAGCGACGGCGCCTGGTCTTCATGGCCGACGCAAAGCACGGCTTTCTCGCGCAGATCGGCGGGCGCTTGCGGCCGGGACGGCCGCAGATGGCGCCGGCTGCCCGGCGACAGCAGCGCATTCAGCCGCTTGGGCAGCGCCCCGCCCGCGGCGGCACGCGCGGCCAGCTCCTCGCGCACGATGGCAACGGCCGAATCGCGCGCCACCAGTGCGCCGCGTAAACGGACGATCTGCGCCTCGAGCCTTTCGACCAGCGCGGCCTGCTCGGCCAGCAGGCGCGAGCAGCGCTCCTGGGCCCGGGCATAGGCCCGCAGCAACACGGCATGTTCTTGCATCGGGAACTCCATGGCGGGCATTCTAGATGAGAGTAATTCTCAACTGAAGTCCATTTGGTGATTAGTGCGAAACCGACTTCGAGAACACGTTCACCACCACCACGCCCGCGATGATCAGCCCGAGCCCCGCGATGGCCGGCCCGTCGAGCTTCTGGCCGAACCACAGCCAGCTCACGAGCGAGATCAGCACGATGCCCACGCCCGACCAGATCGCATAGGCGATGCCGGTCGGAATGGTGCGCAGCGTCAGCGAGAGGAAGAAGAACGCGACCACATAGCCGGCCACCGAGGCCAGCGTGGGCCACAGCCGCGTGAAACCATCCGAGCCCTTGAGGAAACTGGTGGCGATCACTTCGGCCACGATGGCGACGAACAGGTAGGCATAGTTGGAACTCATGGCGGGCACTCTATGGGAACTCGCCATGCCCTGCCACCCGCGCCGGCCATGCTGGGTATAGTGAAGCGCGTTTTTCTTCCCCTTCCCCGGAGACACCATGAGCTACGAAAACATCGAAGTGCGGACCGAAGCAGGCAAGGTCGGCATCATCACCCTCAACCGCCCGAAGGCCCTGAATGCGCTGAACGACGCGCTGATGACCGAACTGGGCCAGGCCCTGAAGGCCTTCGATGCGGACGATGCCATCGGCTGCATCATCCTCACCGGCAGCGAGCGCGCCTTCGCGGCCGGCGCCGACATCGCGGCGATGGCCAAGTACAGCTTCATCGACACCTACAAGGGCGACTACATCACGCGCAACTGGGAAATCATCCGCTCGATCCGCAAGCCGGTGATCGGCGCGGTGGCCGGCTTCGCGCTGGGCGGCGGCTGCGAGCTGGCGATGATGTGCGACTTCATCATCGCGGCCGACAACGCGAAGTTCGGCCAGCCAGAGATCAAGATCGGCGTGATCCCCGGTGCCGGCGGCACGCAGCGCCTGCCGCGCGCGGTGGGCAAGAGCAAGGCCATGGACATGGTGCTCACGGCACGCATGATGGACGCGGCCGAAGCCGAGCGCGCCGGCCTCGTGAGCCGCGTGGTGCCCTTCGAGAAGCTCGCCGACGAGGCGCTGGGCGCGGCGCTGATCATCTGCGGCTTCTCGCAGATCTCGGTGATGGCGGCCAAGGAATCGGTCAACCGCGCCTTCGAGAGCGGCCTGAGCGACGGCGTGATGTTCGAGCGCCGGCTGTTCCACGCGCTGTTCGCCACGCAGGACCAGAAGGAAGGCATGGACGCCTTCCTGAACAAGCGGCAGCCGGACTTCAAGAACGCCTGAGGGCGGATGCGCGCGGCCGGATGTGCGTTCCGGTCAGCGCGTGAGCAGCGCGCGCAGCGCGTCGAGCGCCTGCGCGGGCGGCGTGCCGACCAGCGCGGTGCCGCCGGGCTGCGGCGTCCAGCGCACCTGGCCGCCGGCGAGCTCCAGCACGGCGACGAGCGTGCTGCCGCGATAGAGCGAAAGACGCGCCTCGACCGGCGCGGCGAGTGCTTCGCCGGGCGCCGTCGCCGAACGGGCCACGGTGCCAACGAGCGCGGGCAAGCCTTCGATGTCGCCGCGCGCGTGGCGCACTTCGGCGCCTGAGCCCGCGAAGCTGAAGGACGTCCACCTGTCCAGCGCAGTGAAGCCCGCCGGGCCTTCTGCCCGCAGGACCGACTTGGGTACTGCAGCGCGCGGAGCGGGGGCGCGCTGCAGCGCGCCGGAGGCGTCTGCGCTCGCGTTGTCGCCTTGCGGCGGTGGCAGCGGCGCGATGGCCGGTGCAGGCGCTGCAGGCGCTGCAGGCGCTGCAGGCGCTGCAGGCGCCGGAGCCTCCGCCGAATAGGCGCGCCGGCGTTCGTTTTTCAAGCGCTCTTCACGTTGCTCGTCGCTGCGCGAGGGAGCGGCCTGCTCAGCCACTGCGGCTGAAGGCGATGCAGGCGCCGGCGCGACTGGCGCTGGGGCAGCCTGCAATGGCGGCGCGGGGCGGCGAACGGCATCCGCGCCGGCATCGCGCTGGGCCTGCGCTTGTTTCTGTTCGGCGGCGGGCGCTTTTTTGGCGGCAACAGATGGCGGCGATGCCGGTCGAGGCGCAGGCGCGGCAGCCGCCGGCGGTTCCGCAGGAGGCGCGGCCTCTGCCGCCGGTTGAGCCGGCGCAGGCGCAGGTGGGGCCGCCGCTGGAGCCGCAGCGCCGGCAACGCGTGCCTCGCCATCCAGCTGTGCATCCGGCACCGGCTCGCGATGCCACAGCACCGTCACGAAAGTCGCCAGCAGCACCGTGGCGAACGCCGCATTCCAAGGCATGCGCGAACGCGGCTCCCCGCCACCACCGAAGACACGGCGCCACCACGGCACGGCGCTCGCGCTGTTGGCGGCGGTGTTGGCGACGGTGTTGGCGACGGTGTTCTGCGCGGCCGGCACGGTGGCGGCAAGGTTGTGCGCCATCTTCAGGATGGCATCGCGCGTGCGCGGGTCGGGGGTTGCGTCGCTGTCGGGCGCATGGTCCAGCGCGCGGCGCAGGGCCGGGTCGCGCAGGTCGCGTTCATCGTCGCGGTCGAAACCGGTGGTGCCGTTGCCGCTCATGCTCGCTGCTCCAGCACCGCAAGGTAACGCGCCATGCAGCCGCGCAGCTTCTGCAGGCCGTAGCGCAGGCGGCTGCGCACGGTCTCGAAACCGATCTCCAGGCTCGCGGCCAGCGCCTCGACGGTCAGGCCGTCTTCGTGGTGCAGCAGGAACGCGGCGCGCTGGTCGCTCGGGAGCTCGTCCAGGCAGGCCAGCAGCCGGCGGCCGGCGGCGCGCCAGAAAGCGAGCTCCTCGGCGGATGGATGCGCGGCAGCGTCCATCGCGCCGCGCACGCCGCGCTCGAGCGCGGGCACGGGATCGCCGTCGTCGTCGGGATGCGCATCGAGCGCCACTTCGCGTCCGCTCACGCGCAGGCGGTCCATCGCAAGGTTGTGTGCAATGGTGAAGGCCCAGGTGCGCCAGGCGGCGCCCTGCGGCGAGAAGCTGTCGCGCGCCGAGATGATCCGCACCCAGGTGTCCTGGAACACTTCGTCGGCCTGCGCGGCGAGCCGCGCGCCCAGCAGCCGCTTGACGAAGCGGAACAGCCCGCCCTCGTGGCGCGCATAGAGCACGTCGAACGCGGCGGCGTCGCCCTGCGCGTAGGCCAGCATCAACTGGTCGTCGGGCATGGCCTGTCGCTCGGTGGCGCTGTCGACGGAAGGGGCGCGGGGAAGCGCGGACATCGGAGGATTTTCACCCGGGCTTGTACGGACGACGAGCGGCTTCGGGGTTCGAGCCTGCAAAAATCGAATCGGGTGGCCAGCAGGCTGTTGAACTCGGGCAAAAAGCTGGGCTATAATTTTGGGCTCGGCACCAAACAATGCCGAACGGCTCTTTAGCTCAGTCGGTTAGAGCGATGGAATCATAATCCACAGGTCCGCGGTTCGAGTCCGTGAAGAGCCACCAACAATATAAGCCTTGCAAGTCATTGACTTGCAAGGCTTTTTTCTTGGCCGAAGGATAATCGGCGGCAATGCCCGCCTCCTTCCGCGCCACACCGACCACGCCTGCCGTCCGCGCAGGCCTGCGTCGTCCCGGCGCGGGCCTGATCCGCTGGGTCTTGCTGTGGTTCGCGCTGTCGCTCGGCGCGGCCATCGCGTCGCCGGTGGTGCATCCGCAGTCCGTGGAGCTGGTCTGCTCGAGCGCCGGGTCGGTCAAGGCCATCGTGCATACCGACGACGGCGCGCAGGAGCTGGGCATGGGCCACATGGACTGCCCGCTGTGCGTGCTGGCAGGCGCGCCGCCCGCGACGCCCGCGGTCGAACTTCCCGCGCTCGTGCCGCCGTGCCATGCGGTGCAGCCGGTTCCGGCCGCGCACGTCGCCGTGGGCACAGCGGCACCTCCGCCCGCGCGCGGCCCTCCTTCGCTCTCCTGACGCTTCCCGTTTCGCTCGTCCGCGCATGCGATGCCGCCGCCTGAGGGCTGGCTTCGTCGCATCGCGGTCCTCCGCACAACGCATCGATCGGCGCTCGCGTCCGGGCGCCAGAGAGCTTTTATCCATGACTCATTCCACGCTTTCACGCCGTGGCCTGCTGCTGTCCGGCGGCACCGCGCTTGCGGCCCTGGCCCTCGCCGGCTGCGACAACGGCAAAGTGCTGCCCGCCAGCTTCAACGGCGTCGACATCAGCGGCGCCACCTACGCACAGGACTTCCGCCTGACCGACCCCGACGGCCGCGAGCGCACGCTGGCCGACTTCAAGGGCAAGGCGGTGATGATGTTCTTCGGCTTCACGCAATGCCCCGACGTGTGCCCCACCGCGCTCGTGCGCGCCGCCGAGATCAGGCGGCTGCTCGGCGCCGACGGCGAACGGCTGCAGGTGATCTTCGTCACCGTCGACCCCGAGCGCGACGCGCCCGTGGTGCTCAAGGCCTACACCCAGGCCTTCGATCCGAGCTTCATCGGCCTGTATGGCGACGCGCAGAAGACCAGCGACACCGCGAAGGAGTTCAAGGTCTTCTACAAGAAGGTGCCCACCGGCTCCTCGTACCCATGGACCACTCGGCCTTCAGCTACGTGTTCGACCCCAGGGGAAAGATCCGCCTCGTGCTGCGCCACGAGCAGAGCGCGCAGGAATGCGCCGACGACCTGCGCAAGATCCTGCAGGCCTGACCTTTTCAACCATTCAAATCCAATCCAAGGAGATCCAGACCATGAAGAACCGCATTGCACACATCCTCGCCGTCACCAGCGCAGCGCTGCTGCTCAGCGCGCATGCGGCGCACGCGCAAGTCACCGTCAAGGACGCCTGGGTGCGCGCCACCGTGCCGCAGCAGAAAGCCACCGGCGCGTTCATGCAGCTGAGCGCCGCAAAGGACACCAGGCTGGTGTCGGCCAGCTCGCCCGTCACGCCGGTCGTCGAAGTGCACGAGATGGCCATGCAGGACAACGTGATGCGCATGCGCCAGATCGCCGCGCTGGACCTGCCGGCCGGCAAGGCCGTCGAACTCAAGCCCGGCGGCTATCACGTGATGCTGCTCGACCTCAAGCAGCAGGTGAAAGAAGGCGACACCGTGCCGCTCACGCTGGTATTCGAGGGCAAGGACGGCAAGCGCGAGACGGTGGAGGTGAAGGCGCCGGTGCGGGCGCTGAATGCGTCGGCGCAGCCGGCGGCGGGCCACGGCGGGCACAAGCACTGAGCGCCCCCGGCGCGGGACCGGCTGAAGGAACTACCCTGTTTCGGTGATGGCGCCCGCCCCCGGGACGCACAAGAATTGTTAATAAATATTGACAAACCATCCCCTCCCCGGCCGGCGTCTTCGTGGGCCGGATGGCCGAGGGAGGTGCATACGGGGGTTTTCAGTGCCGCTCAGCTACCTGCTCCACTTGGAGAACGCTCGCCTGCCGATGCACGTGACCGGCGCGCAGGATGTGCGCCGGGTCTCCGTCCTGAAGGCGACCGGCCTCATCGAGGCCGCCATCGACCCGGCCTACGACACCGGCAAGGGCAGCTACAGGCTGGCGCAGGACGCGCTGGTGATCTGCATCACCGACGACGGACATGCCGAGATCGACCGGCTGCGCGGCGGCGAGGGCAACGGCAGCAGCACATCGCCGAAGAAGGCATCGAACGCCAGGCTCGAGCCGCTCGACTACCTTCGCGCCATAGAAAGTTCGGCCTTCCCCCTTCGGGTGCAGGACAGGGAGGCGATCGGCTGCGTGGAGGCACTGAAGCAGGCGGGCTTCGTCGATGCGGTCATCGGCCCGGCGCTCACATGGAAGGCCGCCGACGGCGAGCCGCAGGGGCTGGCGGTGATCAAGCGCATCACGCCTTTCGGCCGGGCGCATCTGGCGCGAAGCGCGACCAGGTGATTGCGCGGCATCTGGAATTCCGGCCAATCGGCGCCGCAAGCGGTCGGCGCCAACGGCTGGGCGCGCGGCTGCCTATTCAACAGGCAACGTGGCGGGAACCCACGCCGATGCTTGCTCCGCCGATCCGACTCCCCGCACAACCCACAGAGTTGTCCACAGAAAAATCGAACAAGTCATCAAACGGTCAAACAGATGTCGTCGCCGTGTAACCCTTGAACTGCTCGCGCAGCTTCGTCTTCAGCAGCTTGCCGGTGGCGGTGTGCGGCAGGCTGTCGACGAACACCACGTCTTCCGGTAGCCACCATTTCACGACGCGCTCCGCAAGGAATGTGAGCAGTTCCTCTCGTGTCACTTCCGCCCCGGCGCGCTTGACGACAATGAGCAGCGGCCGCTCCTGCCACTTCGGATGCGCAATGCCGATCACCGCCGCTTCGGCCACCGCCGGGTGCAGGCTCGCCGTGTTCTCCAGGTCGATGGAGGAAATCCATTCGCCGCCCGACTTGATCACGTCCTTCGCGCGGTCGACCAGCTGCACATAGCCGTCTTCGTCGATGTTGGCGACGTCGCCCGTGGGAAAGAAGCCTTCGGCGTCGAGCACCGGCCCGCCCTCGCTCTTGAAGTAGCCGCTCGCGATCCACGGTCCGCGCACATGCAGGTGGCCGAAGGCCTTGCCGTCGTGCGGCAGGCGCTGGCCGTCTTCGCCGACGATCTTCAGCTCCACGCCCCACACGCCGCGGCCCTGGCGCATCTTCACGCGCAGCTGCTCTTCCTTGGGCATCGACAGGTGCTTGGGCAGCAGGTTGCCGATCACGCCGATGGGGCTGGTCTCGGTCATGCCCCAGCCCTGCACGAAGTCGGCGCCGAAGTCGCGCTCGAAGCGCTCGATCATGCTGCGCGGCGTGGCGGCGCCGCCCACGCCGATGCGCTTGAGGCCGATGACGCGGGTGTCGATTTCAGGATGCGCGTCGAAGTACTGGAACAGCATCAGCCAGATGGTGGGTACGGCCTGAGAGAAGCCGACCTTCTCGTCGCGCATCAGCTCGTACAGGCTCTGGCCGTCCATGTGCGGGCCGGGCATGACCAGCTTCGCGCCGGCCATCGCCGCTGCATACGGCATGCCCCAGGCGTTGGCATGGAACATGGGCACCGCGAGCAGCAGCGTCATCTGCGAATTGACGCCGAAGGTGTCGGGCGCGCATTCCATCAGCGAATGCAGCACGGTCGAGCGGTGCGAATACAGCACGCCCTTCGGGTTGCCGGTGGTGCCCGAGGTGTAGCAGAGCGAAGAGGCGGTGCGCTCGTCGAACTCGGGCCAGGCGTAGGCCTCGCTCTGCGCGCCGATGAGTTCGTCGTAGCACAGCAGATCGGGCACGTCGATGGCGGGCATGTGCGCGCGGTCGGTCATGGCGATGAAGGCGCGCACCGACTTCAGGCCCGGTGCGAGCTTCTCCACCAGCGGCGCGAAGGTGGTGTCGAAGAACAGCACCTTGTCTTCCGCATGGTTGACGATGTAGTCGATCTGCTCGGGAAAGAGCCGCGGGTTCACCGTGTGCAGCACCGCGCCCGAGCCCGACGCGCCGAAGTACAGCGCCAGGTGGCGATACGTGTTCCAGGCCAGCGTGCCGACGCGGTCGCCGGCCTCGATGCCCAGCGTCTTCAACGCATTGGCCACCTGCTTGGAGCGGCGCTGTATCTCCGCATAGTTTGTGCGGTGCACCGGCCCCTCCACGGTGCGCCCGACGATCTCGGCGCGCGGGTGGAAGGTGGCCGCGTGATCGATCAGCGACGAGATCAGCAGCGGGCGGTCTTGCATCAATCCGAACATGGTCTTGTCTCCTGTACGCTGGGGCGATGCTAGGCAGCCGCCGTGCCGCGCCGCATCGTCGGAACGGACGATTGAGGGCGTTCAAGGGTTGCCCCTAGCATCGATCTTCAAGAGGACCCTTGCATGAACGTTCAGGACGCCATCGCCACCCGCCGCTCGGTGCGCGACTTTCTCGACACGCCGGTGCCCGGCGACGTCATCCGCCGCGTGCTCGCGCAGGCATTGCGCGCGCCCTCGGGCGGCAACCTGCAGCCGTGGCACCTGCACGTGGTGGGCGGCGACAGGCTGTCGGAGCTGAAAACCATCATGCGCACCCGCGTGCAGGAGGCACCCGGCGGCGAGGGCAGCGAGTACGACATCTACCCGCGCGAGCTGGTCGCGCCCTACCGCGACCGCCGCTTTGCCGTGGGCGAGGCCATGTACGCACGCCTGGGCATTCCGCGCGAGGACAAGGCCGCGCGCCGTGAATGGTTCGCGCGCAACTACCAGTTCTTCGGCGCGCCGCTCGCGCTGTTCTGCACCGTCGACCGCCGCATGGGGCCGCCGCAGTGGTCCGACCTGGGCATGCTCCTGCAGAACGTGATGCTCCTGCTGCGCGCCGAAGGGCTCGACAGCTGCCCGCAGGAATGCTGGGCCATCTACCCGCAGACCATCGGCCGGTTCATCGAACTGCCACTCGAGCGCATGCTCTTCACCGGCATGGCCATCGGCTACGCCGACCGGAGCAGGCCGCTCGACGCACTGGTGACGGAGCGCGCGCCGCTCGATGAAGTGGCGGAGTTCACGGGCATCTGAGCCGAGGAACGGAACCTGCTTGCCGCCGGGCGTACTCCACGAAGCGCCCGATGATGCTCATTGCCCAGATCTCCGACCCGCACATCCGCCCCGCCGGCCAGCTCTACCAGGGCGTGGCCAATTCGAACCGGATGTTCGAGGAAGCCATCGACCATCTGCACGCCCTTGACCGCAGGCCCGAGCTGGTGCTGCTGACCGGCGACCTCGTCGACGAAGGTCGGCCCGACGAATACGCGCAGGCGCGCCGCCTGCTGTCGAAGCTGGCTATTCCCTGCCTCGTGATTCCCGGCAACCACGACCACCGCGAGAACTTCCGCACGGCCTTCGCGGACCACGCCTACCTGCCGGCCGAAGGCCCGATGCACTACTGCATCGACGACCATGCGGTGCGCATCGTGGCGCTGGACTCCTGCGTTCCCGGCCTGCACCACGGCGATGTCGACGCAGAAGGCCTCGCATGGCTGCGGCGCACGCTGGAGGCGGACCGCGCGAAGCCGACACTTCTGATGCTGCACCACCCGCCCTTCGCCAGCGGCATTCCCTACATGGATACCTACAGCTACGCCAACCCCGCACCGCTCGAAGCCGTGCTGCGCGACTTCGGCAACATCGAGCGCGTGCTGTGCGGGCATGTGCACCGCACGATGCTGCGGCGCTGGGCGGGCACGGTCGTGTGCTCCTGCCCCAGCAGCACGACGGAAATCGCACTGCGGCTCGCGGACGGTGCGGCGCCGGCCTCCTACATGGGGCGGCCGGGCTGCATGCTGCATCTGTGGGACGAGGTGCATGGCATGGTGAGCCATGTGAGCCACGTCGGGGCGATGGAGGGGCCGTATCCGTTTGCGTGAGGTATCTGGTGAAGCGGGCATCCGTCGCCGCGCTGCCCACCGCGCCTCAGGCCGCCGCGATCACCTGGTCGCGCCCCATCGCCTTGGCCTTGTAGAGCGCCGCGTCGGCGCGCGCCAGCACTTCGTCGACGCCCCGGCCGCCGTCGTTCGCGGCCACGCCGATGCTCACCGCGATGGAGCCGACCTCGGCCATGGGGGAGTCGGCGCCGAAGGGCTCGCCGATGGCCTGCTTGAGCCGCGCGGCGATGGCCATGGCCTCGACCTGGCCGGTGCCGGGCAGCAGCACCACGAACTCCTCGCCGCCGTAGCGCCCGAGCACGCCCGCGTCGCCCACCGCCCGCTGCATGCGCCGTACGGCCTCGCGCAGCACCTTGTCGCCCATCTGGTGGCCGAAGCGGTCGTTGACGTCCTTGAAGTGGTCCAGGTCCACCATCAGCAGCGCCATGTGCCGCCGGTCGGATGCGAAGGCGCCGCGGCAGGCATCGAGCAGCGCGCGGCGGTTGAGCGCGCCGGTCAGGGAGTCGCGCGTGGCCAGGTACTCGAACTCGGTGTGCACGCGGTCCGTGGCCATCAGGATGACGGAGATCGACAGCAGCAGCACCGAGAACGAATACATGCTGATGTAGAGCGACTGGATCCAGTTGCCGTCCATCAGGTTGCTGCCGGCCATGCCCAGCACCACCGACACGAAACGCAGCGCCGCCACCGCAGCCTGCGCCAGCAGCAGGCCGATCATCAGCGGCTGGCCGAACACGCGGGGCCGGTGGCGCAGGTAGAGCAGGGCATGCGCGAAGAACAGCAAGGACACCGCGAAGGTGACGATCAGCAGGCGGGCCTCGAAGTCGGGCTTGACGGTGCTGAACCAGAACATGGACAGCCCTATCAACCCGTTCAGCAGCGTCCAGCCCCGGGTGTCGCTGCTCCCCAGCAGGAACTTCTGGCTGCCCGAGTAATAGAGGATGCACGCCTGGAACAGCACGACGTTGGCGACCACGATCGTGAGGAAGTCCGGAAGGTAGTCGCGCGCCGCGAACAGCATGGTGCTGGTGAAGGCCAGCAGCGGCGCCAGCGCCCATTCGCTCAACCCGCGGATGCTGGCCGGGTAGCTGCGCCGCATGAAGAACATCACCAGGGCCATCATGACGCCCATGAGGCCGGCCAGCACGATGACGGAACGGGGGTCGAGAAGGGATGGCAATGCGCCCATGGGGCGAGATTATTGATTATGTTGACATTGCCTTCCGGGAAGCCGCTCCAAGGCCTCCGGCGCGGCTCAGAGCCGTTCGACGATGGTCACGTTGGCCATGCCGCCGCCTTCGCACATGGTCTGAAGCCCGTAGCGCTTGCCGCGCTGGCCGAGCGCATGCACCAGCGTGGCCATCAGCTTGGTGCCGGACGCGCCGAGCGGGTGGCCCAGCGCGATGGCGCCTCCGTTCACGTTCAGCCGCGCCGGGTCGGCGTCCAGCGTCTGCAGCCAGGCCAGCGGCACCGGCGCGAAGGCCTCGTTGACCTCGTACAGGTCGATGTCGCCGATCTTCATGCCCGCCTTCGCCAGCGCCCGCCGGGTGGCGGGAATGGGCGCCTCCAGCATGATGACCGGGTCGTGCCCCATCACGCTCATGTGGTGGATGCGCGCGAGCGGCTGCACGCCCAGCGTCTTGAGGCCGCGCTCGTTGACCACCATCAGACCGCTCGCGCCGTCGCAGATCTGGCTGGCGGTGGCGGCGGTGCAGCGCCCGCCCTCGGCGATCAGCTTGACGGCGGCGATGCTCTCCAGCGTGGCGTCGTGGCGGATGCCTTCGTCGACGGTGTGCAGTTCGCCGGTCTCGGTGCCGTCGGCCATGCGCACGGCCACCGGCACGATCTCGCGCTCGAAGTGGCCCGCCTTCGTCGCGGCGATGGCGTTGCGGTGGCTGCGCAGCGCGTAGGCGTCGAGCTCGGCTTTCTCTATGCCGTAGTTCCTGGCGATCATCTCGGCGCCGGTGAACTGGCTGAACTGCACGTCGGGGTAGCGCCTGGCCATTTGCGGGCTCACGTAGAAGCCCAGCCCGTTCTTCAGCGGCAGCGTGGTCGGCAGGCCCATGGGCACGCGCGTCATGCTTTCCACGCCGGCCGCGATCACGATGTCCATGCTGCCCGACATCACGGCCTGCGCCGCGAAGTGCAGCGCCTGCTGCGACGAGCCGCACTGCCGGTCGACCGAGGTGGCCGGCACCGACTCGGGCAGCTTCGACGCCAGCACCGCGTTGCGCGCGATGTTGGCCGCCTGCTCGCCGGCCTGGCCGACGCAGCCCATGATGACGTCCTCGACCAGCGCGGGGTCGGCGCCGGTGCGCTCCACCAGTGCGTCGAGCACCTGCGCGGCGAGGTCGGCCGGGTGCCAGCCGGCCAGGCGGCCGTTGCGGCGGCCGCCTGCGGTGCGCGCGGCGGCGACGATGAATGCTTCGGGCATGAAAGTCTCCTGTGTTCGTGGGTGGTGCGGGCTCAGCGCGGCGCCATGCGGATGGCCCCGTCGAGCCGCACGCTCTCGCCGTTGAAGTAGCCGTTGGTGATCATCAGCTCGGCCAGCGTCGCGTATTCCGCCGGGTTGCCCAGCCGCTTGGGGAACGGCACCGACGCCGCCAGCGCGGCCTTCACGTTGTCGGGCGCGCCCTGCAGCAGCGGCGTGTCGAAGATGCCCGGCAGGATGGTGTTGACGCGGATGCCCTCGGCCATCAGGTCGCGCGCGATGGGCAGCGTCATGCCGACGATGCCGGCCTTCGACGCGGTATAGGCCGCCTGGCCCATCTGCCCGTCCTGCGCGGCCACCGAGGCGGTGTTGACGATGGCGCCGCGCTCGCCGTCCTGCAGCATACCGAGCGTGAGCATGCCGGCGGCCGACTTGGCGATGCAGCGGAAGGTGCCGACCAGGTTGATCTGGATGATGCGGTCGAAATTGGCGAGCGGAAAGTGCTTGATCTCGCCGCTGGCCTTGTCGCGGCTCGCGGTCTTCACCGCGTTGCCGGTGCCGGCGCAGTTGACCAGCACGCGCTCCTGCCCGTGCGCGGCGCGGGCCTTGGCGAAGGCCGCGTCCACCTGCTCGTCGGAGGTGACGTCGACCTTGCAGAAGACGCCGCCCAGTTCCTTGGCCAGGGCCTCGCCCTGTTCGGCGTTGAGGTCGAACAGCGCGACCTTCACGCCGTGGCCGGCCAGGCGGCGCGCGGTGGCGGCGCCGAGGCCGGAAGCGCCGCCGGTGACGACGGCGGCAATGCTGGAATCGAGTTGCATGAGATGCGGTCCTTGCAGGGTAAGTGGCGGTTTCCGCGGGCCAGTTTAGGAAGCAGAATCGACTGCGGCATCGTCGGAAACGACGGAAATCCGGGCCGTTCGGGCTCCGGTGCGCCAACCGCCCTTGCCCGCCCGCCGATGTCGCCTCCCGCGCCCCGCATCCTCGAGACCAAGCTCAACCCGCCGGCCGCCAACGCCACGCAGGTGCCGCGCACCGCCATCCGCGAAGAGATCGCCGCGGCCGCCGTCAAGCTGGTGCTGGTGCGCGCGCCGGCCGGCTTCGGCAAGACCACGGCCATGGCGCAGATCCGCGAGCGCATGGAGGCGCAGGGCATCGCCACCGCGTGGCTCACGCTCGACCGCGCCGACAACGACGTGTCGCGCTTCCTCGACTGCCTGGCCGAAGCCGCGCAGCGCCTGGGCGTGGACGAGCCGCGCGCCAACGGGCCGTTCGACGCGGTGGCCGCGCTGGCCGCGCACGACGCGCCCTTCACGCTGTTCCTCGACGACTTCGAGGTGGTGCAGGAGCCGGCGGTGCTCGGCCTGGTGCGCGAGATCGTCGAGCACCTGCCGCGCCGCGGCCAGATCGTGATCGGCTCGCGCGGCCTGCCCGACCTGGGCCTGGGCCGGCTGCGCGCGCGCGGGCAGCTCATAGAGATCGACACCGACCGGCTGCGCTTCAGCCTGGAGGAAACCAGCGCCTTCTTCGGCCTGCGCATGGCGCATGCAAAGCAGGCGATGCAGGCGCTGCCCGCCGACCTGCTCTCGCAGCTGCATCGCAAGACCGAAGGCTGGGTGGCCGCGATCTGGCTGGCTTCGATGGCGCTGGAGCGGCACGGCACCGAGACCGGGTTCGTCGAGCGCTTCTCGGGTTCCGACCGCGCCGTGGCCGACTACCTGGCCGAGGACGTGCTCGCGCACCAGCCGGCCGACATCCGCGACTTCCTGCTGCGCACCAGCATCCTGCGGCAGCTCGACGCCTCGGTGTGCCAGGCGCTGTGCCCGCGCGCCGACTGCGCGGCCATCCTGGAACGGCTGGCCGCGTCCAACCTGTTCCTCACGCCGGTGAGCGGCGACGGCGGAGATGGCGGAAACGGCGGCGCGTGGCGCTATCACAGCCTGTTCGCCGACTTCCTGCGCGCGCGGCTCGCGCACGAGCAGCCCGGCGAAACGGCGCGGCTGCATCTCGCGGCCGCCGGCTGGTACGAGTCGCACGACCGGCCGGTGCCCGCCATCGACCACGCCATCGAGGGCGGCGACCATCCGTATGCGCTGGCGCTGCTCGACAGCTACGCGGCGCAGTTCCTCGAACAGGGCCGCATGCGCATGCTGGCGCGCTGGTTCTCGGCCATTCCGGAGCACCAGCTGCGCGAGCATCCGTTCCTGCAGCCGATCGCGCTGTGGGCCACCTGCTTCACGCACGGCCCGTGGGAGGCGATGCGCATGCTCGATCAGTCGGGCTGCCTCGAAAGCCCCATCCCCGAGGTGCGCGCGAGCGCCCACACGCTGGTGCCGCTGCTGCTGGCCATGCAGGACCGCCACGACGAGGCCTACGAGGCCGGCCGCCAGAGCCTGGCGCGACTGCCCACCGGCCTGCCGTTCGCAGACAGCGTGCTGCTCAACGGCATGGCCCACATCCTCGCAGTGCGCGGCGACCAGCACGAGGCGCGCCGCATGCTGGAGGCCGCGCGCGAGCGCGGCAGCAGCACCTTCAACCGCATGTACACCGAGTCGCTGGCCGGCCTGTTCGACCTGCACGAAGGGCGGCTGCGGCAGGCCACCGCGCGGCTGCGCATGGCGGTCGACTCCACCCATGCCGTGTCGTACAACCACAGCCACGGCAACGCCTGGGCCGGCGTGCTGTATGCGGGCGCGGTGTACGAGACCAACCAGCTCGTGCAGGCCGAGCACCTGCTGAACGTGTACCTGCCGCTGGCGCGCGACGTCGGCCTGCCGGACCACATGATCCTGAGCCACGTGATGCGCTCGCGGCTGGCGTTCCACGCGGGCGACATCGACGCCGCGTTCCAGGCGCTGACCGAGCTGGAATACCTCGGCCACCATCGGCAGCTGCCGCGCGTGGTGGCCGGCGCCAAGCTGGAGCGCTCGCGCATGCTGCTGCTGCAGGGCAACGGACCCGCCTCGCGCGACGAACTGGCCCGCGCCGACGACCCCGCGCTGTGGGAACGCGAGAGGCGCCAGCGCCTGCCGGCGCACGACCTCGACTACATGGCCCTGGCGCGGGCGCGCTGGGACATCGCCTTCGGCGATGCGCGCGCCGCGCTGGACGCGCTCGACACCGAACTGCATGCCGCGCTGGCCGTGGCGCACAACCGCCGCGCGCTCAAGCTGCGGGTGCTGCGCGCGCTGGCGCTGCAGGCCGCGGGCGACGCGTCGGCGGCCGTCAAGGAATTCGAGACCGTGCTGCAGGCCGCCAGCCAGGAAGGCTTCGTGCGGCTGATCCTCGACGAAGGCCCGGCCGTCGGCGCGCTGGTGCACCGCTATGCGCAGTCGGCGCAGGAGGCGCCCGCCGCGCGCGGCGACCCGATCCTGGCGGACTACCTGCAGCGCCTGCTGCAGCTCGTCGGCCCGATGCCGGCGGCCGACGCGGATGCGCCCGCATCCGGCGCCGACGCGATGAAGGAGCCGCTCACGCGCAAGGAAATCCGGGTGCTGCAGTTGCTGGCCGAGGGGTATTCGAACAGCGCGATGGCGGAGAAGCTGTTCGTGTCGGACAGCACGGTGCGCACGCACCTGCGCAACATCAACATGAAACTCGACGCGAAGAGCCGCACGCAGGCGGTGGCGATCGCGCGGCGGCTGGGCGTGATCCGGTAGGCGGCGCCACCGGTGGTATTACAAATACTACGGATTCCGGTGATACCGCCCGCCTCTGGCCGTCCATAGCATTCCCTCAGAGAGATCAGAGCCTTCCTGCTGCCGCGGTTGCCATTGTGCGGCGCGGCGGCGGAAGCGCAGCGTCCGGCCGAATGCGGCAGGCCGCGCAGGGAGTCATCGACACACAGAGCGACAGGAGCGAAGCCACCATGCCCAAAGGAATCCCCAACCCGGCCCCCATGTATGGCATCGCCCCACGCGCCTGGGGTTTCGAGGTGTCGATCGTTCGCAACGGCAACCGCTTCTACAAGCAGTTCGGCCGCGCCAGCTACGGCAGCGAGGAGCAGGCCCTGCTGCATGCGCAGGCCTGGCGCGACGAGATCGTGCGCAGCTTCCCCCCGGTCGCGCGGCGCACGCGGGCCGAGAAGCTGCGCGCCAACAACACCACCGGCGTGTCGGGCGTGTTCTGCCAGGTCGCTTCGGGCGGCCGGGTGCGGGCATGGGTCGCCAAGACCTATCTTGGAGAAAACGAGATCCTGCGCACCGATTTCCCGGTCGATGCCGCCGGCGGCGATGCGCAGGCGCTGGCCATCCAGGAGCGCGCGCGGCAGCTGGAACACATGTCGGGCCTGGCCCGCCTGCATCCGGCCGAGGAGTCGATCCGCAAGAGCCAGGACAGGCTGCCGGCCGAACTGCTGTCGCCCAAGCGCTCCAAGTCCGAGATCCGGCGCAGCACCAATTCCAGCGGCGTGAGCGGCGTGCACTTCAAGGCGCCCAACGTTGGCCACCCGGGCTACTGGCTCGCCATCACCTACACGGCGGGCAAGGGCAGCGTGAGCAAGGCGTTCTCCATCAAGGAACACGGGCCCGAGGAAGCCAAGCGCCTGGCCATCGCGGAGCGCGAGCGCCAGCTCGAGGCCAAGCTGTCGGGTGGACGCACCCGCGCCGCCACCGATGTGCGCACCGATACAGCCATCGCCCCCATCGCCTACCGCCAGGAAGCGCGTTCGCAAGGCACGGCGGGCGCCGGCGCGCCGGAGTCAGGGCAGGTCCGGCTGTGAGGCTTCGGCGGCGGCGGCGGGCAGGCCGGGCGTGCGGGTTCGCCGGATCGCCATGCCGCTTCGGCCAGAATAGCGGGCAAATGCGTGCGCCGACGAGCGCCGCGCAGTTCGGGGAGCCCGCCAACAGCAGTGCGCAGAAGAGCAGCACGTCGAGAATGCCCAAAGGAATCCCCAATCCGGCCGCCATGTACGGCATCTGCATCAGACCCTGGGGATTCGAAGTCTCTATCGTGCGCAACGGCGTGCGCCACTACAGGCAGTTCGGCAAGGCCAGCTACGGCGGCGAGGCGCAGGCGCTGCTGCAGGCGCAGGACTGGCGCGACGCCATCGTGCGCAGCGTGCCGCCGCCCACGCGGCGCGAGCGCGCGCAAAAGCTCAGGGCCAACAACAGCACCGGCGTGCCGGGCGTGTTCCACCAGATGTCCGCCGGCGGCCAGGTGCGGGCCTGGATGGCCAAGACCTACATCGGGCAGGGCGAGATTCTTCGCACCGACTTCATCGTCGACCACCTGGGCGACGCGGCCCAGGCGCTGGCCATCCGCGAGCGCGAGCGGCAGCTCGAACGCATGCAGGGGCTGGTGCGGCTGCACCCGGCCGAGGAAGCGATTCGGATGGGCCTCGCGACCCATGCGCCAGCGCCCCGCGCGGCCAAGCGCTCGAAGTCGGAGATCACCCGGCGCAACAACACCAGCGGCGTGAGCGGCGTGCATTTCAAGACGCCCAACGCCAGCCATCCGGGCTATTGGCTGGCCATCACCTACACCACCGGCAAGGGCAGCGTGAGCAAGGCTTTTTCGGTGAAGGAACACGGCTACGACATGGCCAAGCGCCTGGCGATCGCCGAACGCGCGAATCAACTCGCCGCGAAGCTGGGCCAAGACCGCTGATGGCACAAGACAGACGCGGCTTCGCCGCTGCGGCGAAGCCCGCCACGGGTGCCCGGCCATGACGCTCAAGTCCATTCACCAGCTGCTGCGCGTGGCATCGCACCTGCTGGACCAGGCGGCCGCCGAGGTCCACGCGACAGATCTGGAGCCGGTGCAGGAAAACGTCGAGCGCATCGGCCGCGCGCTGATCGAGGTGATCGAAGTGCAGCGCCGCATCTACGAGGAACAGCCGGAGCTGGCGCCCAAGTCGCTGGCGGCCTCGCCGAAGGAAGCCGACGCCAGCCGCCTCTTCACCGAGTTCACGATGGAGGCGCTGGCGCTGGAAGAAGCGGGCAAGACCGCCGCGGCGCGCGAGAAGTACACGGCGTTCATCGGCATCTCGCCCTCGCACCTGCACCGCGAGATCGCGCGGGCGGAGATCCGGCGGCTGTCCTAGCAGGCCGTGTCGGGTCACAGCGCCCGCGAGATCACCTCCTTCATGATCTCGTTGGTGCCGCCGTAGATGCGCTGCACGCGGGCATCGGCGTACATGCGCGCCACCATGTATTCGTTCATGAAGCCGTAGCCGCCGAACAGCTGCAGGCACTCGTCGACCACGCGGCCCTGCGCTTCCGAGCCCCAGAGCTTGGCCATCGACGCGGTGGCGGTGTCGAGCTTGCCGGCCACCAGGTCTTCCACGCAGCGGTCGATGAAGGCGCGGCCCACCTTGATCTGCGTGGCGATCTCGGCCAGCTTGAACTTGGTGTTCTGGAACTCGGCGATCGGCTTGCCGAAGGCCTTGCGGTCGCGCACGTAGTCGAGCGTGGCCTCGTAGGCGCCCTCCATGGTGGCGAGCGCGCTCAGGCCGATGATGGTGCGCTCGTACGGCAGGTCGCTCATCAGCTGGAAGAAGCCCTGCCCTTCCACGCCGCCCAGCAGCGCATCGGCCGGCACGCGCACGTCGTCGAAGAAAAGCTCGGAAGTGTCCTGCGCCTTCATGCCGATCTTGTCGAGCACGCGGCCCACGCGAAAGCCCTTGCAGCCTTCGGTCTCGACGATGAGGATCGAGGTGCCCTTGGCGCCCTGGGCCGGGTCGGTCTTGCACACCACCAGCACCACGCCGGCCAGGTAGCCGTTGGTGATGAATGTCTTCGAGCCGTTGATGCGAAAGCCGCCGCCGTCCTTCTCGGCGCGCGTGCGCACGCCCTGCAGGTCGGAGCCGGCGCCGGGCTCGGTCATGGCGATGGCGCCGACCATCTCGCCGCGCGCCATGCGCGGCAGGTAGTGGCGCTTCTGCTCTTCCGTGCCGTGGTTGAGGAAGTAGTGCGCCACGATGGCATGCACCGACGTGGCCATGCCGGTGAGCGCGCGGCGCGACATCTCTTCGTAGAACACGGCCTCGTGGCGGAAGTCGCCGCCCGCGCCGCCGTACGCCTCGGGGATGTCGGCGCACAGCAGGCCGAGCGCGCCGGCCTTGCGCCAGACCTCGTGGCCGACGTGGCCGCGCTTGCGTGCGTCCTCGTCGTGCGGAAGCACTTCGGATTCGATGAAGCGCACCACGTTGTCGCGGTACAGCTCGAGGTCTTCGTCGCTCCAGGAGCGGCGGAAATCGATGGGCATTTTCTTCTTCCTTAAGGTGTTCTTCGGTCAGCCGACGCGGCGGCTCCTGCCGGCCCAGAAGGGCTCGCGCAGCTGGAACTTCTGCAGCTTTCCCGCGGCCGACAGCGGCAGCGCGTCGCGGAACTCCACGCTGCGCGGGCACTTGTAGCCGGCGATCTGTTCGCGGCAGTGCGCGATGACGGCCTCCGCCTCCAGCGCCATGCCTTCGCGCCGCACGATCACCGCGTGCACGCGCTCGCCCCACTTGTCGTCGGGCACGCCGATCACGGCGGACATCAGCACCTGCGGGAGCTGGGCGATGGCGTTCTCGACCTCGGCCGAGTACACGTTCTCGCCGCCGCTCACGATCATGTCCTTCATGCGGTCGACCACGAAGACGAAGCCTTCCTCGTCCATGTAGCCGCCGTCGCCGGTGTGCATCCAGCCGCCGCGCAGCGCGGCCTCGGTTTCCCTCGGCTTGTTCCAGTAGCCCTTCATGACCATCGGCCCACGCGCGACGATCTCGCCGACCTGGCCGAAGGGCACTTCGTTGTCGTCGCCGTCGACGATGCGCAGCTCGGCAATGGAGATGGGCGTGCCGGCCGAGCGCAGCAGGCGCTCCCGATCCGGCCCCGGCGCGTGGCAATACGGCGGCAGCGCGGTAACCACCGGCGACAGCTCCGTCATGCCGTAGATCTGCGCGAACGCGGTGCCCGGAAAGGCGCGCATGGCCTGGTCGAGCAGCGCCGCGTCGATGGGCGCCGCACCATACGACAGCAGGCGCAGGCTCGACAGGTCGAACTCCGCGAAGCGCGGATGCTCGATCACGCGCTTGATCATGGTGGGCACCAGGAACATCTCGGTGATGCGCGCCGACTGAAGCGTCTGCAGCACCGCCAGCTCGTCGAACACCGGCACCACGTGCACCGGCACCAGCCGCATCAGGCTCTGCAGCGCCACGCCGCAGCCGGCCACGTGGAACATGGGCGCCGCGACGATGGCCGCGGCGTCCTGCGTGTCGCGCGGCAGCGCGGCCACCGTGCCCAGCGCGTTGATGCACAGGCTGCCGTGCGTGAGCATCACGCCCTTGGGCTGGCCGGTGGTACCGCCGGTGTACATGACGGCGGCCAGCTCGTCGCTGCCGTGCGGCGCGTCTTCGGCGGGGTCGGCGGCGGCGAGCAGCGCCTCGTAGCCGACCATGCCTTCGGGCACCGCGCCGTCGCCGCAATAGACCACGGTGCGCAGCGAGCGGGAGAGCCGGCGCAGCTCGGCGGCCATGGGCGCGAAGACGTCGTCCACCAGCAGGATGCGGGTGTCGCAGTCGTCGAGCGAGTACGCCACTTCCTTGGGGTTCCAGCGGATGTTGACCGGGTTGATGACGCCGCCGCCCCACCAGGTGCCGAAGAAGTATTCGACGAAGCGGTGCGAGTTGAGGCTCATCATGCCGACCCGGTCGCCCGGCTGCATGCCGAGCTGCCGCAGCACCGCGCCGAGGCGCGCGACGCGGTCGGTGAACCCGGCGAAGTCGAGCCGCGTGCCGCCGCAGACCACGGCGGTGGCCTTGCCTTTCTCGCGCCGGCCCTTGTGCAGGGGTTGGGTGAGGAACATGGGGTCTGTCTCCGTTCTTCGTTGCTTTTCTTTTTCGCTCAGGAAGCGCCCGGCGGCGCGATGGCCTCCGCCGCCACGCCCCAGCGGCGCAGCACGGTCGGCCCGTCGTCGTGCGCGGCGGCCGGCGGCACCACCGGCGCGGTGCGGCTGAAGCGCGGCGCGGGCGCGGGCTGCACCACGCCGCCCACGTTGGCGAAGGTGCCGCGCGCCACGTTGTGCGGATGCGCGGGGGCCTCGTCCCAGTCGAGTACGGGGGCGAAGCAGGCGTCGCTGCCCTCGAGCAGCACGCACCATTCGTCGCGCGTGCGGGTGCGGAAGATGTCCGCCATGCGCAGCTTGAGCACCGGCCAGCGGTCGGCGTCCATCTGCGCGTCGAAGGCGGGGTCGTCGGCGATGCCGCAGCGCTCGCGCATCAATGCGTAGAACTGCGGCTCGATGGCACCCACGGCCACATGCTTGCCGTCGGCGCAGGCGTAGGTGTCGTAGAAGTGCGCGCCGCCGTCGAGCATGTTCTCGCCGCGCTGGTTGCTCCACTGGCCGGCCGACTTGAAGCCGTACATCATGGCCGAAAGCAGCGCGGCGCCGTCGGTCATGGCGGCGTCGACCACTTGGCCCTGCCCCGAGCTCTTCGCCTCGTGCAGCGCGGCCAGGATGCCGAAGGCCAGCAGCATCGCGCCGCCGCCGAAGTCGCCCACGTAGTTGAGCGGCGGCACCGGCGGCTCGCCGGCGCGGCCGATGGCGTGCAGCGCGCCGCTGATCGCGATGTAGTTGATGTCGTGCCCCGCCGCATGCGCCAGCGGGCCGTGCTGGCCCCAGCCGGTCATGCGGCCGTACACCAGGCGCGGGTTCCTCTGGTGGCAGGGCGCGGGGCCCAGGCCCAGCCGCTCCATCACGCCGGGGCGAAAGCCTTCGATGAGCACGTCGGCCTTTTCGACGGCTTCGAGCACCTGTTGCGCCGCGCCTTCGGCGCGCAGGTCGACCTGCAGCGTGCTGCGCCCGCGCGCGAGGATGTCGTGCGGCGCGGTGCGCGTGCCGGGGCGCTCGATGCGCAGCACCTCCGCGCCCATGTCGGCGAACAGCATCGCGCAGAACGGTCCGGGGCCGATGCCCGCCATCTCGATCACCCGTAGTCCCTGCAATGGGCCTGCCATGGCTTGTCTCCTGTTGCGAGCGGCCATCTTGGCGCGCGGGCGGCGGCGCTGCATCGTCCAAAGCGACGAATGCGGCGCCCGATGCATCGAGTCAGGCCGCGCCACCTCGCCACCGCGCCACGCGGCGCAAATGCCATGCGGGCGGGCCGAACTGGGTCTCGATGAGCGTGGCGCGCCGGAAGTAGTGGCCCACGGCCAGTTCCTCGGTCATGCCCATGCCGCCGTGCATCTGCACCGCGCCCTGCCCCACGGCCCGGCAGGCCTTGGCGACCGCCACCTTGGCGGACGACACGGCGCGTGCGCGCTCATGCGGCGCGGCGTCGTCGATCGACTCGCCCACGCTCGCGGTGAGCGCATCGGCCTGTTCCAGCGCCATGTGCATGTCGGCCAGCCGGTGCTGCAGCACCTGGAAGCTGGAGATCGGCACGCCGAACTGCTTGCGCTGGCGCACGTAGTCGAGCGTGTCGCGCATCAGCCGGCGCATGACGCCGATGGACTCGGCGCAGACGGCGAGCGTGGCCTCGTCGAGCGCCTGCTCGATCTGCGGCAGCGCCTCGCCTTCGATGCCGAGCAAGGCATCGGACGGTACGCGCACGCTGTCGAAGACGATGTCGGCGGCACGAGCGCCGTCGCGCGTGGGGTAGGCGCGCATGCGCAGGCCCGGCGCGTCCTTCGGCACCACGACCAGCGAGAGCCCGTCCGCATCGCCGGGGGCGCCCCGGCTGCGCGCACTGACGATCAGGTGGCCGGCCCACGGCGCGGCCTGCACGATTGCCTTGTGGCCGTCGAGCCGGAAGCCGTCGCCTTCGCGCACCAGGCGCACCCGTACGTCGGCCCGGTCGTGCCGGCTCTGCGGCTCGCCGTGCGCAAAGGCCAGCACGGCCTGCCCCGCGACGACGCGCGCGAGCAAGGCGTCGGCCAGCGTACCGGGGTGGCGCTGCAGCAGGCCCGCGCCGATGACCATCGTCGACAGGTACGGCTCGGCCGCGAGCGCGCCGCCCAGCGTTTCCATCAGCGCCAGGTGCGCGGCCATGCCCAAGCCCATGCCGCCGCGCGATTCGGGCAGGGCCGCGCCCAGCAGGTCGAGTTCGCGCGACAGGCCCTGCCAGAACGGCGGCGGCGCATCGCCGGCATTGGCCAGCGCATGCAGGCGCTGTTCGAAACCGTGGTGGTTGTCGAGATAGCGCGCGAGGCTGTCGCGCAGCATCGAGAGGGTGTCTTCCTGTTCGGTGCGTGTGTTCATGGCGGCGGACTCAGCGGGCGAGCAGGTGGGCGGCGACGATGTTGCGCTGCACCTCGTTGGAGCCGGCATAGATCGAAGCGGCGCGGTCGTTGAGGTAGGCCGACATCGAGAACACGGCCTCTTCGGGGATCGGCAGCTCGCCCGCCAGACCGTCGTCCAGCGGCAGGCTGGCGGCGGCGTAATGGCCGGCGATTTCCACGCCCAGCTCGGTCAGCCGCTGGCGCAGCTCGGAGCCGAGCACCTTGCCCATCGACGGACGGATGCCGTGCGGCTCGCCGCGTGCCTGAGCGCGCAGCGACTGCAGCTCGGTGGCTTCCAGCGCGTCGATGGCGCAGTCCATCTCGGCCAGGCGCAGGGCCATGTCGCCGGCCTCATCGCCGTCATGGCCGTCATGGCTGGTGTTTGCCGAGAACGCCGCATCGGCCGCGGTGCTCAGGCGGCGCAGGCGCGCACGCAGCATGGGCGCCCAGGCACCGCCGCGCTCGTGCTGCAGCAGATATTTGGCGATGGCCCAGCCCTGGTTCTCCTCGCCGATCAGGCCCTCGGCGGGCACGCGCACGTCGTCGAAGAACACCTGGTTGAGCTCATGGTCGCCCGAGATGCTGATGATCGGGCGGATGGTGATGCCCGGCGCGGGAATGTCGAAGCACAGGAAGCTGATGCCCTGCTGCGGCTTGCCGCCCGAGGCGGTGCGCACCAGGCAGAACATGCGGTTGGCGTACTGCGCGTGCGTGGTCCAGATCTTGGTGCCGTTGATGACGTAGTGGTCGCCTTCGCCGGATTGCCGCACCGCCCTGCATTGCAGCGAAGCCAGGTCGGAGCCCGATTGCGGCTCCGAGTAGCCCTGGCACCAGTAGTCCTCGCCCGAGCGGATGCCGGGCAGCCAGGCGCGCTTCTGCGCCTCGGTGCCGAAGGCGATGATCACCGGCGCGACCATGCCAGGGCCCATGGGCGCGCGCGGCGGCGCGTCGGCCGCCGCCAGTTCGCTCGCGAAAAGGTAGTGCTGCATCGGCGTCCAGCCGGTGCCGCCGTGCTCCACGGGCCAGTGCGGCACGCTCCAGCCGCGCTTGGCGAGGATGCGGTGCCAGCGGTTGCCGTACTCGTAGTCGGTGAAGATGCCGGAGCAGCGGCGGCCGGCCGTGCGCAGCTCGGGCGTCAGTTCGCGCGCGAGGAAGTCGCGCACTTCGTCTCGGAATGCGGTCTCCGCCGCGCTGAGGGTCCAGGCCATGGTGTCGTCCCGTTGGAATGCACCACGCAGTGTGCGCCCGGAATGCCCGGGCGGCATCGTCGGATCGGACGAAGATCGGGCGGGAGCAGCCTTCTCAGGCCGCGACGGCTTCGCGCGTCGCCGCCGCCTTCGACGGCACGGGCATGTGCCGGGCCCAGTCGATGATCTCGAGGCTGCCGTCGGCGTGCTCGGCCAATGCCGTCAGGCTCTCGACCCAGTCGCCGTCGTTGCAGTAGAGGATGCCGTCGATGTCGCGCATCTCGGCATGGTGGATGTGGCCGCAGACCACGCCCTGGGCGCCGCGGTTGCGGGCCTCGCGGGCCACGGCATTCTCGAAGTCGCCCACGTAGCTCACGGCGCGCTTGACCTTGCCCTTGAGGTATTTGGAGAGCGACCAGTACGGCAGCCCCATGCGCGCGCGCAGCGAATTGAGGTGGCGGTTGAGCTTGAGCGTGAATTCGTAGAGCGAGTCGCCCACGTAGGCGAGCCACTTGGCGCACTGGATCACGCCGTCGAACAGGTCGCCGTGGATGATCCAGAGCTTGCGGCCGTCGGCCGTTTCGTGGATCCATTCGTCGGCCACGTCGATGCCGCCGAAGTTGTGATGCAGGTACTTGCGGGCGAACTCGTCGTGGTTGCCCGGAATGAAGATCACGCGCGTGCCCTTGCGCGCCTTGCGCAGCAGCTTCTGGATCACGTCGTTGTGCGCCTGCGGCCAGTACCAGTGGCGCTTGAGCTGCCAGCCGTCGATGATGTCGCCGACCAGGAACAGGGTCTCGCACTCGGTGTGCTTCAGGAAATCGAGCAGTGCGCGGGCCTGGCAGCCGGGCGTGCCCAGGTGCAGGTCGGAGATCCAGAGGGTGCGGAATTGCAGCGGCGGACGTGCGCGATCTTCGTCCTCGGGGTCGAGGGCCTGGGTGGCGGTGTCGCGCCATGCGCGAAGGAAAGCGTCGTCGCGTTGCATGGACGGGTAGGCTCCCACCGGCCCATGACCGCGCGATGGCACACCCGTGACATCCCGGTGACGCGTTGCCGCCCGGCAACGCCACAATGCCGCGATGCGCCCCGGTCAGATCATCGTTCTTGCAACGCCTGTCTTCTTTCTTCTTATCGCGATCGAATTCGCGGTGGGCCGCACGCGCGCCCGCCGTGGCACGGGACGCGACACCTACCGCCTGGCCGACGCGTTGAACAGCATCGGCCTGGGCATGCTGAGCCAGATCAGCGCGGTGCTCACCGGGCTGCTGCGCATCGGCATCTACTCGGCGGTGTATTCGGCGGTGGCGCTTTTTCCTTTGGAGGCCGCGAAGGAGTTCTGGACCACCTGGTACGGCTGGCTGCTGGCGCTGGTGTTCTACGACTTCTGCTACTACTGGCTGCACCGCATGGGCCACGAGTCGGCGGTGCTGTGGGCGGCGCACGTGGTGCACCACCAGAGCCAGCACTACAACCTGTCGACCGCCTTGCGGCAGACCTCCAGCGGCGCGCTGTTCAGCTGGATCTTCTACCTGCCGATGGCCGTGGCGGGCGTGCCGCCGCTGGTGTTCGGCGTGGTGGCGCTCATCGACCTGCTCTACCAGTTCTGGGTGCATACCGAGCAGGTGGGCAAGCTGGGCTGGTTCGACCGCTGGTTCTGCTCGCCTTCGAACCACCGGGTGCACCATGCGGTGAACGACAGCTACCTCGACCGCAACTACGGCGGCATCCTGATCGTGTGGGACCGCATGTTCGGCACCTTCCGCGAGGAAGACGAGCGCTGCGTGTACGGCACGCGCGGCGAACTGCGCAGCTGGGACCCGCTGTGGGCCAACGCCGAGGTGTACTGGGCGCTGGCCAGGGATTCATGGCATGCGAAGAGCTGGGCCGACAAGCTGCGCGTGTGGCTCAAGCCGCCGGGCTGGCGGCCGGCGGACGTGGCGGCGCGTTTTCCGAAACCGGCCTTCGACATCGCCAAGGTCACGCGCTACGAGCCCGAGGTGAGCCTTGGCGTGCAGTGGTTCGCGGGGCTGCAGTTCCTGCTGCTGGTCGGCTGCGCGGTGGTCTTCCTGTGGTTCTCCGACGTCATGCCGCTGCCGCAGGCCGCCGTGTGGCTCGCCGCGCTGACGGCGAGCCTGTGGGCCATCGGCGGTGTGCTGCAGGGGCGGCTGAGCGTGACCGAGGTGCTGTTCATCGAAGCGGCCGCCCTGGCCACGGCGAGCGCGGCGCTGGGCATCGGCTGGCTGCATCTCGTCTTCAAGCCGCTGGCGCTGGCCATCGCGATCTTCTTCGTGGCCAGGCGTGCGATGGCGGCGGGCACGGTGACCCGGTTCGATGGGCTGCTGCTCGCCGGGCTGGCGGCTTCGCTCGCAGGCGACGTGCTGCTGATGGGCCCGGCGACGCTGTTCGTGCCCGGGCTCGTGGCCTTCCTGCTGGCACACCTGGCGTACATCGCGCTGTTCAGCATGGGGGTCGGCATGTTTCCCCGGCGCGGGGTGCTGGCCGCGACGCTGCTGATCGGCGCGGGCATGTATGCGTTCCTGTGGCTGGGCGGACTGCCCGCGGCCCTGCGGATTCCGGTCGCGGCCTATGTGGTGGTGATCGCCTGCATGGCGGCGCAGGCGATCGGGCGCGCGGCCGTGCTGCACGCCACGGACCCATCCGCGCGGTGGGTCGCGGTGGGGGCATGCTTCTTCATGCTGAGCGATTCGCTGCTGGCGACGAACCGGTTCGTGACGCCGCTGCCGCTGGCGTCGTTGTGGGTGCTGGGCACGTATTACGCGGCGCAGATGCTGATCGTGCGGAACGCGCGGCCGAGGGGCTGACTCTGTATTTCTCCCTCCCCCGCTGGGGGAGGGTTGGGGTGGGGGCAAGCGGCGCTCTCGATGGGCGCCCTGCTGCCCCCATCCCGACCTTCCCCCAGAGGGGGAAGGAGCAAGGCAAAACCTAGTCCACGCAGCGCTGGATTTCCACCGTCGAGTGGCGGATCTCCTCGTGCATCGAGAAGCAGGCCCGCACCTGGTCGGCCGTCAGCGTGGGCGAGTGCGTCACCACCGTGAGCGCACAGGCGTAAGCCTCGCGGCCCACGCGCCACACATGCAGGTCGGCCACGCGGGTTTCCGAATCGGCCAGCAGGGTCTCGACGCCTTCGCGGATTTCCTCGGTCACCGGGTGGTCCATCTCGCGGTCGAGCAGCACCTTGCCGGTTTCCTTCAGCAGCCCCTTGGCCCAGGCCGCCACCAGCACCGCGCCGACGATGCCCATCGCCGGGTCGAGCCAGGCCCAGCCGTAGAACCAGCCGCCCAGCAGCGCCGCGATGGCCAGCACCGAGGTGGCGGCGTCTGCCACGACGTGGATGTAGGCGGAGCGCAGGTTCAGGTCATGGCCGTGGTGGTGGTCGTGGTCGTGTGCATGCCCATGGTCGTGCCCATGATGGTGGTGCGCCCCGCCCAGCAGCCGCGCGCAGACGAGATTGACCACCAGCCCCAGCACCGCCACCGAGATGGCCTCGGGGTAGTGGATGGCCGCGGGCGACCACAGCCGCTCCAGCGAGCCCACCACCATCAGCACCGCAATGCCCAGCAGCGCCAGCGCGCTGGCAAAGCCGCCGAGCACTTCGATCTTCCAGGTGCCGAAGGCGAAGCGCGGATCGCGCGCATAGCGCCGCGAGGCGGCATAGGCGAAGGCGCTCAGGCCGATGGCCAATGCATGCGAACTCATGTGCCAGCCGTCGGCCAGCAGCGCCATCGAGTTGAACCACCACCCCGCGCCGATCTCGGCCACCATCATCACGGCGGTGATCCACATCACGAGGCGGGTGCTGCGCTCGGCGGAGGTGTTGTCCGCGCCGAACTGGTGGTCGTGCCGCCAGGCGCTCAGGTCATGGGTGTGCATGGGATGCTCAGGCTCCGAAGAGATCGGGAACGTCGCCGCGACCCGATGGGGGTGCCACGCCAAGGTGGCGGTAGGCCGCCAGCGTGGCGATGCGACCGCGCGGCGTGCGTTGCAGGTAGCCCTGCTGTATGAGGTAGGGCTCGATCACGTCCTCGATGGTGTCGCGCTCCTCGCCGATGCTGGCCGCCACGTTGTCCAGCCCGACCGGGCCGCCGTCGAAGCGGTGGATCACGGCCTCGAGCAGCTTGCGGTCCATCAGGTCGAAGCCCTGCGGATCGACGTCGAGCATGGCCAGCGCCCTGTGCGCGATGTCCTCGGTGATGCGGCCGTTGCCCTTGACCTCGGCGTAGTCGCGCACGCGGCGCAGCAGCCGGTTGGCGATGCGGGGCGTGCCGCGCGAACGGCGGGCGATCTCGAAGCCGCCGGCGGCGTCGGTCTCCACCTTGAGCAGGCCGGCGCTGCGGTGCACGATCAGCGCCAGTTCCTCGGGCGTGTAGAACTCCAGCCGCGCCACGATGCCGAAGCGGTCGCGCAGCGGGTTGGTCAGCATGCCGGCGCGGGTGGTGGCGCCCACCAGCGTGAAGGGCTGCAGGTCGAGCTTGATGCTGCGCGCCGCGGGGCCTTCGCCGATCATGATGTCGATCTGGTAGTCCTCCAGCGCGGGGTACAGGATTTCTTCGACGACCGGGCTCAGCCGGTGGATCTCGTCGATGAAGAGCACGTCGTTGGGTTCCAGGTTGGTCAGCAGCGCCGCCAGGTCCTTGGGCTTCTCGAGCACGGGGCCGGAGGTCTGGCGCAGGTTCACGCCCAGTTCGGCCGCGATGATGTGCGACAGCGTGGTCTTGCCCAGGCCGGGCGGGCCGAACAGCAGCACGTGGTCGAGCGCCTCCTTGCGCTTGCGCGCGGCGCCGATGAAGATCTCGAGCTGCTCGCGCACCTTGGCCTGGCCGACGTACTCGTCCAGCAGCTTGGGGCGCAGTGCCCGCTCTATCGCCTCTTCGTTGGGCGATGCGGGGGCCGCGGACACCACGCGTTGGGGGATGGGCGCGAAATCGTCTGTCTGGATAGTCATGAGAGAGGTTTTTCGCCTACGAGTTTAGTACCTGCACACTGGCAGAATGCTCCGGCCATACAAAGAACGAGGGGAAGCCAGCACGTGTCGATCTACGAACTGAAGCCGCGTTTCCAGGCCCTGCTGCGGCCGCTGGTGGTCCGCCTGCATGCGATGGGCGTCACCGCCAACCAGGTCACGCTGGCGGCATGTGTCGTGTCGGTGGTGCTCGGGCTCTGGCTCTTCTTCGCGGCGCCCTCGCCGGCCGCCTTCGCGCTCATTCCGATGTGGATGTTCCTGCGCATGGCCTTCAACGCCATCGACGGCATGCTGGCGCGCGAGCACAACCAGCAGAGCAGGCTGGGCGCCTTCCTCAACGAACTGACCGACGTGGTTTCCGACGCCGCGCTCTACCTGCCCTTCGCGCTGGTGGCGCCGTTCAGCGGCTTCTGGGTCGGCACGGTGATCGTGCTGGCCGGCCTGAGCGAATTCGCCGGGGCGCTGGGCCCCACGGTGGGCGCCTCGCGCCGCTACGACGGCCCGCTGGGCAAGAGCGACCGGGCCTTCGTGTTCGGCGCGCTCGGCCTCTACGTGGCGCTGGCATGGCCGCTGCCGGGCTGGACGGCATGGCTGATGCCGCTGCTGGCGCTGCTGGTGGCCTGGACCATCGCCAACCGCATCCGCCGCGCGCTGGCCGAGGCCGAGGCGGGCATCCCCGCCAGCCACTGACACAGAACAAGACTCACAGGGATTCAATGACCGACATCACGCAACGCGTTCCGCAAGAACACCACTTCCAGACGCACGACGGCGAATCGCTGTTCTACCGCCACTGGCCCGCCACCGGCGGCGCACGGCGCGGCGCCGTCCTGCTGTTCCACCGCGGCCATGAACACGGCGCGCGCATGGCGCACCTGGTCGACGAACTCGACCTGCCCGACTTCGACTTCTTCGCCTGGGACGCGCGCGGCCACGGCCGCTCGCCGGGCCAGCGCGGCTACAGCCCCAGCTTCGGCACCTCGGTGCGCGACGTGCAGACCTTCGTGCAGCACATCGGCGCCGCGCACGGCGTGCCCGAGCACGACATCCACGTGGTCGCGCAAAGCGTGGGCGCGGTGCTGATCGCCACCTGGGCGCACGACTACGCGCCCAAGGTGCGCGGCCTCACGCTCGCCTCGCCGGCCTTCAAGGTCAAGCTCTACGTGCCGTTCGCGCGGCCCGGCCTCGCGCTGATGCACAAGCTGCGCGGGCTGTTCTTCGTCAACAGCTACGTGAAGGCCAAGTTCCTCACGCACGACCCCGAGCGCATCGCCAGCTACGAGAGCGACCCACTCATCAGCCGCCCCATCGCGGTCAACATCCTGCTGGGCCTGTACGAGGCGGCCGACCGCGTGGTGGCCGACGCCAACGCGATCACGCTGCCGGTGCAGCTGCTCATCTCGGGCGCCGACTGGGTGGTGCACCACAAGCCGCAGCACCAGTTCTTCGAGCGGCTGGGCGGCGCCGTGAAGACCAAAACCGAGCTGCCGGGCTTCTTCCACGACACGCTGGGCGAGAAAGACCGGGCGCCGGCGGTGGCACAGATCCGCGAATTCATCCTGCAGCGCTTCGACGAGCCGGCCGTGCCGGTCGACCGCCGCGAGGCGCACCTGAGCGGCGACACCGCCGACGAGTCGCGCGCGCTGGCCGAGCCGCTGTCGCCACTGTCGCCGCGCGGCGCCTACTGGGCCATGACCCGCGCCGGGCTGAAGCTGGGCGGCAGGATGTCCGAGGGCATCAAGCTGGGCCACGACACCGGCTTCGACTCCGGCAGCACGCTCGACTACGTGTACCGCAACCAGCCCAGGGGCGGCTCGTTCATCGGCCGCTCGATCGACAAGACCTACCTGGAGTCGATCGGCTGGCGCGGCATCCGCCAGCGCAAGATCCACGTCGAGGAGCTGCTGCGCATCGCGATGGAGCGGCTGGCCGAAATGCACCGCGAGGTGCGCGTGATGGACATCGCCGCCGGCCACGGCCGCTACGTGCTCGACGCGGTGCTCGCGAGCCCCGTCAAGGCCAGCTCGATCCTGCTGCGCGACTACAGCGACATCAACGTGCGCGACGGCCGCGCGCTCATCGCCGAGAAGGGCCTGGAAGACGTTGCGCAGTTCGTGCAGGCCGACGCCTTCGACCGCATGAGCCTCGCGAGCGTCACGCCGCGGCCCACGCTGGCGGTAGTGTCGGGCCTGTACGAGCTGTTCCCCGACAACGAGATGGTGCGCCGCTCGCTCGCGGGCGTCGGCGACGCGGTGGAAGACCGCGGCTACCTGGTCTACACCGGCCAGCCCTGGCATCCGCAGCTCGAGATGATCGCGCGCGCCCTCACCAGCCACCGCCAGGGCGAGGCCTGGGTGATGCGCCGCCGCACCCAGTACGAGATGGACCAGCTGGTGGAGGAAGCGGGCTTCCGCAAGATCGACCAGCGCATCGACGAGTGGGGCATCTTCACGGTTTCGCTGGCGGTGCGCACCGAGCGATGAACGCCCGGCTGGCACGACGGCCCTGGAAGCGCGCCGCCGCATGGCTGGTGTTCCTCGGGCCGTTGTTCTATGCAACCTACGGCTTCGCCAACTGGTGGGCGACCACGCGGGCCCACGTGCCGTCGATGGCCTTCGGCTGGGAGCGTCAGATTCCGTTCTGGCCGTGGACGATCTTTCCGTACTGGACGATCAACGTCTTCTACGCGCTGTCGCTGTTCCTCGCGCGCAACAAGCACACGCTCGACCGGCATGCGCTGCGGCTGGTGACGGCCACACTGGTGGCCTGCACCTGCTTCATCCTCTGGCCGCTGCACTTCAGCTTCGGCCAGCCGCCGGTCGACGGTGCGCCGGCCTTCCTGTTCAACGCGCTGCGCGGGTTCGACCAGCCCTTCAACCAGGCGCCGTCGCTGCACATCGCGCTGGCGGTGATCCTGTGGGACTGGTACCGGCAGTTCATCCGCCCGCTGTGGGCGCGGCTGGTGCTGCATGTGTGGGCCTTCGCCATCTGCGCGTCGGTGCTCACGACGTGGCAGCACCACTTCATCGACATTCCGACCGGTGCGCTGCTCGGGCTGTTCTGCGTGTGGCTGTGGGCGCTGGAGCGCGCGGTGTCGATGCCGCGCGCGTGGCGCGTCACCCGCGACCCGCAGCGATGGAAGCTGGCGTGTTTCTACGCCGTGGGCGCGGCGCTGTTCCTGGCAGCCGCGCTCTACGGCGGCGGCATCGCGCTGTGGCTCGCATGGCCGGCCGCGTCGCTCGCGCTGGTGGCGCTCAACTACGTCGGCTTCGGCGCGCGCGGTTTCCAGATGGACGGGCATGGCCGCATGGGCTGGGCCGCGCGCTGGCTGTTCGCGCCGTACCGGCTGGGCGCGGCAGTCAATGCCTGGCTCTGGACGCGCAAGCTGCCGGCCTCGGTCGAGGTGGTGCCCGGCGTGCGGCTGGGCCGCCGGCCGACGCACGCCGAATGGCTCGCGGCCGGCCGGCCCCGGCTGGTGAGCCTTTGCGCCGAGCTGCAGTTGCCGTCCGGCGTGCCGCATGCGCGCTGCGTGCCGCTGCTCGACCTGACGGTGCCGCCGCCGGCGCGGCTGCAGCGCGCGGCGGCGGTCATCGAAGGGCAGCGCCGCGCTGCCGGCGGCGCGCCGGTGTGGGTGTGCTGCGCGCTCGGCTTCTCGCGCAGCGCCGCCGCGGTGATCGCCTGGCTGGACCGCTACGGCGCTGCCGGCGGCGTCGCGCAGGCCGAAGACGCGGTGCGCCGCGCACGTCCGCAGATCGTGCTTCGGCGGGCATGGCGCGTATCGCTGGAGGCCCTGAACCCCGCCGCGGAGACACGCAGCCATGAATGACAACGACCGCGCCACCTGCGCCACGCTGGCCGGACTGCTGCGCGCCGCTGCCGTGCTGACCCTGTGGGGCTTCGCGCTGACATGCATCGCGGCGCTGGTGCTCGCGCTGACGCTGCGCTCGCTCTCGACCACCGCCACCATGAGCCTCGGCGCCGTCGTGATCCTGGGCGCGCTGGAGCGCTACTTTTCATTCCGGCTGCGCTTCGACGAGGCGCTGTTCGACGGCCTTGCGAAGGGCCGCATCGCGTCGCTGGAGGCGCTCGACGGCGCGCTGTCGAGCCTCGGCCTGCGCGAGACACAGCAACAGCAACAGCAGCCACGCACCACCCGCCCGCTCGACGACCGCGTGGCCGGCACCCGCCAGCTCATGCAGCGCCACGCCATCGTGGTGGCCTGCCAGAGCGCCATGTTCCTCCTTGCCTTGATGACACAGGACATCTCTTGACCGAAGCAGACGACAACAACAAGAACGACAAGCCGCCGGCCGAAAGCACGGTGCTGCGGCGCGCGCTCGCCGTGGTGGTGGGGAAACTCATCATCGGCGTGGCCGGCCTGCTGACCGGCGTGCGCGCCATCTGGTCGGGCACCAGCCCCAAGGCCGAGCAGACGCTGTACTTCGCCAACCACACGAGCCACGGCGACTTCGTGCTGCTGTGGGCGACGCTGCCGCCCGACCTGCGCGCGCTCACGCGGCCGGTGGCGGGGCAGGACTACTGGGAGGCCTCCAGGCTGCGCAACTTCATCGGCCGCGACGTGTTCAACGCGCTCATGATCCGGCGCGACGGCTCGGGCCAGGGCGGCAATCCGGTCGACCAGATGAAGGAGGCGCTGGAAGGCGGCGACTCGCTCATCATGTTCCCGGAAGGCACGCGCAACACCGGCGACGACATCCTGCTGCCGCTCAAGAGCGGCCTCTTCCACCTGGCGCGCGCCTGCCCCAACGTGCGGCTGGTGCCGGTGTGGATCGAGAACTTGAAGCGCGTGCTGCCCAAGGGCGTGCTGCTGCCGATTCCGCTGGCCTGCACGGTTCGCTTCGGCACGCCCATCACGCTGGGCGAAGGCGAGGACAAGGTGTCGTTCCTGGCACGGGCGCGCGCCGCCATGCTCGACATGCGCCCCGAGTACGACCGCGTTCCCGAACAAGAAAAAACAACAACGACGACGACGACGCCATGAACATCTCCGCTTCCACCCAGACCACGCTGGAGCTGTTCGGCGGCGTCGCGGGCGTGCTCATCCTGGCCTCGGCCATCGGTGCGCTGCTCAAGTGGCGCGTGGCGCATGGCCAGCCCAACTCGGTGATCGACAACCTCAACGCGCGCGTCAACGCGTGGTGGGTGATGGTGGCGGTGATCGGCATCGCCTTCGCCTTCGGCAAGGGCGGCGTGATCGTGCTGTTCTACCTGATCTCTTTCTATGCGCTGCGCGAGTTCATCAGCCTGGCCTACACCCGGCGCGGCGACCACGGCGCGATCGCGCTCGCCTTCTACCTCGCGCTGCCGGGGCAGTACTTCCTGATCTGGATCGACTGGTACGGGCTCTACGCCATCTACATCCCGGTCTATGCCTTCCTGCTGCTGCCCATTCTTGCGGCGGTGGGCGGCGACACGCAGCGCTTCCTGGAGCGCACCTCGAAGATCCAGTGGGGCCTGATGGTGTGCGTGTTCTGCATCAGCCACGTGCCCGCGCTGCTGACGCTGCAGATCCCCGGCTTCGAGGGCCGCAACCTGCTGCTGATCGCCTTCCTCGTCATCGTGGTGCAGGGCAGCGACGTGCTCCAGTACGTGTGGGGCAAGCTCTTCGGCAAGCGCAAGGTGGCGCCCGAGCTGTCGCCTTCCAAGACCTGGGAAGGCCTGATCGGCGGCGTGGCAAGCGCCACCGCCCTGGGCGCTGCGCTCTACTGGGCCACACCCTTCAACCCGTGGCAGGCGGCGCTGATGGCGCTGACCATCTGCCTCATGGGCTTCTTCGGCGGGCTGGTGATGTCGGCCATCAAGCGCGACCGCGGCGTAAAGGACTGGGGCTCGATGATCGAGGGCCACGGCGGCATGCTCGACCGGCTCGATTCGGTGATCTTCGCGGCGCCCATCTATTTCCACGCGCTGCGCTACTGGTGGGTGCCGTGAGCAAGGCGGCCAAAGACGCGGAGCGCGTGGCGCACGACACGCCGATGGAGTGCGCCAACGCCGCGTCGTGGACGCGCTGGCTCGAGCGCCACCACGCCAGCGCCGCCGGCGTGTGGCTGCGCATCGCCAAGAAGGACAGCGGCATCGCCTCCGTCGACCACCCCGCCGCGCTGGAAGAGGCGCTGTGCTGGGGCTGGATCGACGGCCAGCGCAAGAGCGACGACGCGCAATACTTTCTGCAGCGCTTCACGCCGCGCACCAGGCGCAGCATCTGGTCGCAGATCAACCGCGCCAAGGTGCTGAAGCTCATCGACGAAGGCCGCATGCAGCCGGCCGGGCTGGCCGAGATCGAGCGCGCAAAGGCCGACGGCCGCTGGGACGCGGCCTACGAGGGCGTCGCTGCGGCCACGGTGCCGCCCGACCTGCAGGCCGCGCTGGACGCCAACAAGAAGGCCGCGAAGTTCTTCGCCACGCTCGACTCCCGCAACCGCTTCGCGGTGCTGTTCCGCACCCAGGGCGCGAAGAAGCCCGAGACCCGCGCGCGCCGCATCGCGCAGTTCGTCGAGATGCTGGCCAAGGGCGAGAAGATCCACCCCTGAAACCGAACTGCACCAACGAGCGGTCAGTCGTCGTCCATGTGTCGTGACCGGCCGAACCAGAAGCCCAGGATCATGCCGACCGTGCCGAAGCCGATGGCGATCCAGAGGCTCAGGAAGGTGAAGACGTTGTAGCGCCCGGGCTGCTGCGCGAGCGCGCTCGCCAGGTCGGGTTCGTTCAGGCCGCCGAGCCCGCGCGCGGCGGCGAAGTCGAAGCCCGCCGAGCCGAGGAAGTTGAGCGTCAGCAACAGCGGCAGGATGGTGAGCAGCGGAAACCACGCGCCGCGCATCTTGCGCCACGACATCAGCTGCGCCGCCACGAACAACGCCACGCCGACACCGATGAGCCCGAGCACGAAGCGGTCGCGGGCCAGCGGCAGCAGCCACGGCCAGACCCATTGCAGCGGGTAGAGCGGCCATTCCGCCTGCGGCGCCAGGCCGCCGGGGCGCGCAAAGGCCTGCCAGCCCAGCGAGAGCGTGATGCGCCCCACCAGCGCGGACGCACAGGCCACGGCCGCGACGCTCAGGCAGCCGATGCGCAAGGGAGAAGAGCGCGGCTGCGCAAAGGCATGCGCCGGCAGCGCGGGCGACGGAAATTGCCCCGGCCGCCAGACCCGCTTCACCACAATGACCGGCGGCGGCGCCACCGACAGCGCGCCGCGCACCAGCCAGTCGATGGCGAAGATCGCCAGCGCAAAGGCCATCGCGGCCGTCAGCCAGGCGCAGGCGCCCGGCATGTCGACGAAGCCGATCGGGGTGAACATCGGCAGGTTGCCGTACACGAGCCCCGCGCAGCCGTAGGCCAGCAGGATCGGCACGCAGCCGACATGGGCCGCGCGCATCAGCAGTTCGTCGCTGCGGACCGACTCCTGGCCAAGCGCCTGGACGCGTGACCAGGCTCCGCGCAGGCTCACTTGGCCAGCGACTTCAGCGCGAGCTTGATGCCCTCGCTCACCGTCGCGTCCTTCGGCAAAGCCTTCAGCGCGAGCGCGGCTTCCTTGTCGCTGTACCCCAGCGCGATCAGCGCCTGGAGGATGTCGGCCTGCGCGTCGGAGGCCGCATGCGCCGGCAGTCCGATGTCGGCGCCGAGCTTGCCCTTCAACTCCAGCAGCAGCCGTTCGGCGGTCTTCTTGCCGATGCCCGGGATCTTCACGAGCCGGCCCAGCTCCTGGGTGGTGATCGCCTGCGCCAGCTCGCCCACGCTCATGCCCGACAGCAGGCCCAGCGCGGTGCGCGGCCCCACGCCGGTGATCTTGATGAGCTGGCGAAAAGCCGCACGCTCCTCGGCGGTACCGAAGCCGTAGAGAATCTGCGCGTCCTCGCGCACGACGAAGTGCGTGAGCAGCGACACCTTCGCGCCGACGTTCGGCAGGTTGTAGAACGTGCTCATCGGCACATCGACCTCGTAGCCGACGCCGTTGCAGTCCACCACCACCTGCGGTGGATTGCGTTCGGCCAGCGTGCCGGTGAGTTTGCCTATCATGGGTGCCCTTTTTCCTTGAAATGTCCGGCGTGATTCTGCGACACACCTTTACCCCACTGAACAATTCGCGCCTCGCCCACCTGTGCGGACCTTTGGACGCGCACCTGCGCCGCATCGAGGAAGCGCTGGGCGTGAAGATCGCGCACCGCCACGAGCAGTTCAAGGTCGACGGCCCCAAGGCCGCCGCCCAGCGCGCGATGGACGTGCTGCAGGCGCTCTATGAGATCGCCCAGCGCACGATCGACCCGGCCGTGGTGCAGCTCACGCTGGCCGGCGACGGCTCGATGCTCGAGGGCGACGACGACATCGCGATGCTGGTCACCCGCCGCACCGACCTGCGCGCGCGCACCCCCACCCAGGCGGTCTACCTGGACAACATCGCCAAGCACGACATCACCTTCGGCATCGGCCCGGCCGGCACCGGCAAGACCTACCTCGCGGTGGCCTGCGCGGTCGATGCGCTGGAGCGCGCGGCGGTGCAGCGCATCGTGCTCACGCGTCCGGCCGTGGAAGCGGGCGAGCGGCTCGGCTTCCTGCCCGGCGACCTGACGCAGAAGGTCGACCCCTACCTGCGCCCGCTGTACGACGCGCTCTACGACCTGATGGGCTACGAGAAGGTGCAGAAGGCCTTCGAGCGCAACGCGCTGGAGATCGCGCCGCTGGCCTTCATGCGCGGGCGCACGCTGAACAACGCCTTCGTGATCCTCGACGAGGCGCAGAACACCACGCCCGAGCAGATGAAGATGTTCCTCACGCGCATCGGCTTCGGCGCGCGCGCGGTGGTGACGGGCGACGTGAGCCAGATCGACCTGCCCAAGCAGCAGTTGAGCGGCCTGATCGACGCCGAGCGCGTGCTCAAGCGCGTGAGCGGCATCGCCATGACGCACTTCACCAGCGCCGACGTGGTGCGCCACCCGCTGGTGGCGAAGATCGTCGACGCCTACGACGGCCAGCGCAAGCGCGCGGGAGCGCACTGAGATGGCCGCATCGAAGCTCCCGGCACTGTCCCTGTCGCTGCAGTTCGGCCGCTTCAAGGGCGTGGAGCGGCACCGCGCCGCATTGCCGCGCCACAGCGTGACGCGCTGGATCCGCCATGCGCTGGACATCGACGGCGAGATCACCGTGCGCATCGTCGATGCCGAGGAAGGCCAGCGCCTGAACCGCGAGTTCCGCGGCAAGGACTACGCCACCAACGTACTGACCTTCGACTATGCGCAGAGCCCGCTGGTGATGGCCGACCTGGTGCTGTGCGCGCCGGTGGTGGCGCGCGAGGCCAAGGAAAACCGCAAGACCCTGGCCGACCACTATGCGCATCTGCTGGTGCACGGCACGCTGCATGCGCAGGGCTGGGACCACGAGACCAGCGAGGCCGACGCCGACGAGATGGAGGCCTGCGAGATCGAGATCCTCGCGGGCCTGGGCATCCGCAGCCCGTACGGCAAGTAGCCGGGCGGCGGCGGCTACGCCGTCATCTGCAGCGGGATCGTCACCGGCCCGTCGTTCAGCAGGTGCACCTGCATGTCCGCGCCGAATTCGCCGGTGGCCACCACCGGGTGCGCGGCACGGGCCTGCGCCACGAAATATTCGTAGAGCCGGCGCCCCTCGTCGGGCGGCGCCGCCTGTGTGAAGCTGGGACGGTTGCCGCCGCTCGCGTCGGCCGCCAGCGTGAACTGGCTCACCACCAGCAGGCCGCCGCCGATGTCCTGCACGCTGCGGTTCATCTTGCCGGCCTCGTCGGCAAAGATGCGCAGCTTGAGGATCTTGGCGAGCATGCGGTCGGCCAGCGCATCGACATCGCCGCGCTCGGCGCACAGCAGCACGAGCAGGCCGGAATCGATGGCGCCGACGGTGCGGCCCGAAATGTCGACGCGTGCATGGGCGACACGCTGGAGAACGGCTTTCATGGGGAGTGATGTTCGCCGGCCTGGGTGGCGCGGGCTTCCATGGTCAGGGGCAGGAGCTGGATGGTGACGCGCAGGCCCGGCACGGCGTCCATCAGGGACTGCTCGAGCTGGTCGCGCATGCTGGCGGCGTGCTGCAGCGTCCAGTCGCCGGGCACGTGCATGTGGAGGTCGGCAAAGCGGCGCTGGCCGGCGCTGCGCGTCACCATGTCGTCGAAGCGCAGCCGGGTGCCTTCGGGCATGCGGGCGGCGAAAGCGTCAAGGGTGGCGCGCACGGTGGCGAGCGTCTCGGGGTCGAGCGCGCGGTCCATGAGCCCCTGGGACGAGCGCCACACCAGCTTCGCGCCCTCGCGCACGATGTTGAGCGCCACGCCGATGGCCAGCACCGGATCGAGCCAGAGCCAGCCGCTGAGCTGCACGCCGACGATGCCGATCACCACCGCGGCCGAGGTCCAGACGTCGGTCATCAGATGGCGGCCGTCGGCCTCCAGGGCGATGGAGCGGCATTCGCGGGCCGCCCGGAACAGCATCACGGCCAGCCCGGCGTTGAGGCCCGAGCTCACGACCGACAGCGCCAGGCCCCAGCCGACCTGCTCCAGAGGCTGCGGCGACAGCAGGCGCTGCACCGACACCCAGAGGATCGCGATGGCCGCGCCGACGATCAGGATGCCCTCGAAGCCCGAGGAGAAGTACTCGGCCTTGTGGTGGCCGTAGGGGTGCTCGTCGTCGGCCGGACGCTCGGCGATGGTCACCATGGCCAGCGCGAACATGGCGCTCGCGAGGTTGACGAAGGACTCCATCGCATCCGAGATCAGGCCCATCGAATTGGTGATGTAGCCAGCCGTTCCCTTGAGCACGATGGTGATCAGGGCGACCGCGACGGAGAGGCGAAGCAGGGTCTTGGGGGTCAGCGTCATGCGGGATCGGATGTGGATTTGGACGAATGGCCACGCAAAAAGCGGTAATAGGCCGCAAGATCCGGCTGAATTTTCGGCCTCGTGTCCATATGTAACGCCTTCGCCTTAATATTTGTGACCGTTGCGAAACATCTCGCGCAGAAAAGTCAGGATGATGAAAAAAACCGTGATCGCCTTGTGCGGCCTCGCCATTGTGGGCTCGGCCGCGATGGCCCAGACGCCCGCCGCCGAACCGAAGGCAGGCTTCGTGAAGTCCGTGCGCGGCAGCGTGCAGCTGCTCGATGCGGGCGGCGCCGTCCGCAACGCCAGTCCCGGCGATGCGCTGGGCTCCGTGGACCGCATCGTCACCGGGCCCGACTCCTCGGCCTCCGTGGTGATGCGCGACGACACGACACTGGTGGTCGGCCCCGCGTCGCGCCTCGACCTGAAGGAATTCCATTTCGACGGCACCACGCACGAAGGCGGCATGCTGCTGTCGCTGCTGCGCGGCTCGATGCGCATGATCACCGGCCTGATCGGCAAGACCAACCCCGACGCGGTGCGGGTTGAAACCCAGACAGCCACCATCGGCATCCGTGGCACCGATTTCATCGTTCAAGCGGACGGGCGCCCATGAAGACCCGTTTAGCACTCCTCACCGTCCTCGCGCTGTCGCTCGCTGCATGCTCGACACCCGGCACGCGCGTGGTGCTGCTGCCGCAGGCCGACGGCATGCCTTCCGCAGTGGTGGTTCGCGCCAAGGACGGGGAAGAAGTCCTGTCCAAGCCCTACCAGCGCGCCACCGCCGCCGTCGGTGCCAGCGGCGCCCCGGTCGTCGACCAGGCCGACGCGGCCAAGGTGCAGGCGGAGAACAGGCAGCTGTTCGACATGCGCCCGCCGCCGCCGAAGCGCTACACGGTGTATTTCGAGCTCGGCGGCACCACGCTCACGCCGTCTTCGCAGCTGACCTTGTCCGAGGCGCTGGCCGAAGCGCAGGCGCGCAGCGGCAGCGACATCGTCGTCACCGGCCACACCGACACCAAGGGCTCGATCGAGCAGAACGACGAGCTGTCGCGCCGGCGTGCGCAGGAAGTGGTCCAGCTGCTGGTGGAACGCCAGTTCCCGTCGCGCCGCATCGAGGCTGTCGGGCGCGGCGAGCGCGAACTGGCGGTGCCGACCGCGGACGACGTGGACGAGCCGCGCAACCGGCGCGTCACCATCGAAGTCCGCTAGCGCCGTCCCGGTCAGCTCAGCGTCACGCGCGCGAACTTGCGCTTGCCGACCTGCACCACGTAGCTGCCCGCAGGCAGCTTCAGCGCCTTGTCGCTGACCACGGCGGAGTCGATCCGCACGCCGCCGCCGTCGATCAGGCGGTTGCCCTCCGAAGTCGACGGCGCCAGGTTGGCCTGCTTGAGCACCTGGGCGATGCCCAGCGGCGCGCCGCTCAGCGCCACTTCGGGAATCTCGTCGGGCACGCCGCCCTTGCTGCGGTTGATGAAATCCTGCTCGGCCGCCTCGGCCGCTGCCGCGCTATGGAAGCGCGCGGTGATTTCCTTGGCCAGCGCGACCTTGGCGTCCTTCGGGTTGCGGCCGCCCTCGATCTCGGCCTTCAGCGCCGCGATCTGCTCGAGCGACTGGAAGCTCAGCAGCGTGTACCAGCGCCACATCAGGTCGTCGGAAATCGACAGCACCTTGGCGAACATGGTGTTGGCGTCCTCGCTGATGCCGATGTAGTTGTTCTTGCTCTTCGACATCTTCTCGACGCCGTCGAGGCCTTCCAGCAGCGGCATGGTCAGTATGCACTGCGGTTCCTGGCCGTATTCCTGCTGGAGGTGGCGGCCGACGAGCAGGTTGAACTTCTGGTCGGTGCCGCCCAGTTCGAGGTCGCTCTTGAGCGCGACCGAGTCGTAGCCCTGCATCAGCGGGTAGAGGAACTCGTGCACCGAAATCGACTGGCCGGCCTTGAAGCGCTTGTTGAAGTCGTCGCGCTCCATCATGCGGGCGACCGTGTACTTGGCAGCCAGCTGGATCATGCCGCGCGCGCCCAGCGGGTCGCTCCACTCGGAGTTGTAGCGGATCTCGGTCTTCTCGGGGTCCAGCACCAGGCTGGCCTGCTTGTAATAAGTCTGGGCGTTGGCCTCGATCTGCTCGCGGGTGAGCGGCGGGCGGGTGTTGTTACGGCCGGAGGGGTCGCCGATGGTGCTGGTGAAGTCGCCGATCAGGAAGATCACCCGGTGGCCCAGGTCCTGCAGCTGGCGCATCTTGTTGAGCACCACGGTGTGGCCGATGTGGATGTCCGGCGCGGTCGGGTCCAGGCCCAGCTTGATGCGCAGGGGCGTCCCGGTGGCTTCGGAGCGCTGCAGCTTGCGCACCCATTCGTCCTGCGGCAGCAGCTCGTCAGCGCCCCGGAGGGATATTTCGAGCGCGCGTCCTACACTATTTGAGAGGCTCATGGATGTAACAGATTCGGCCTTTACGGGCTTTTTTGGCTGACTTTTGGGGTGCCGAAGCTATACTCAGCCCGACTTTTCAAGCGCCGGATTCTAAGCGGCGCTTTTTTCCGCACCGTCTCCTGCCGCCCTGAACGTACTGGGCCTTGCAGCACGGATTTGCAGAACCTGAGCTGGAATTCAAGTTTGATCAACGGCATTCTTGCCGCCGAGGAGCTCCTTGCTTCCCGCGTGGCCTACACATTCCGGACGTACCCCAAGCAGATCACCGCAGTCATCGCGGCTGCCCTGCTGAGCGCCGGCACCCTCGCGGTGGCATCGCTCGGCCCGGATGCATCCGACCTCCCCGTGCGCCAGATCCTGGAAGCCACGGCACCTGTTTCAGTGGCCGACCAGAGCGAGGCGCTGGAAAGCTTCAGCTTCACGCTGTTCCGCACCGACGTCACCCGCTCGAGCGACACGGCCGAGGCGCTGCTGAAGCGCCTGGGCATTAGCGACCCCGCCGCCACCGCCTTCGTGCGCGGCAGCGTCGAGGCCCGCAACGCGCTGTTCTCGCGTGCCGGCCGCACCGTGACGGCCGAGGCCACGCAGGAAAACCAGCTCAAGAAGCTCAGCGCCCGCTGGATTCCGGACGGCGACGGCGGCTTCAAGCGCTACGTGATCGAACGCACGCCGACCGGCTTTGCCGGCGTGACCGAGCGCGACACCCTCACGGCAGGCACGCGCCTGGCGAGCGGCACCATCCGCACCTCGCTGTTCGCCGCCACCGACGACTCGCGCATTCCCGACGCGGTGGCGAGCCAGCTGGCCGACATCTTCGCGGGCGACGTCGACGTGCGCAACCTGCGCAAGGGCGACCGCTTCGCCGTGGTCTACGAGACCCTGGAAGCCGACGGCCAGGCGCTGCGCAGCGGCCGCGTGCTCTCGGCCGAGTTCGAGAACAACGGCAAGATCCACCAGGCCGTCTGGTTCCAGCCCCCGGGCGCGGGCCAGAAGGGCAGCTACTACCGCCCGAACGGCGACAGCCTGCGCAAGGCCTACCTGGCGACGCCGGTCGAGTTCTCGCGCGTATCCAGCGGTTTCGCGATGCGCATGCACCCGATTTTGAACAGCTGGCGCCAGCACAACGGCATCGACTACGCCGCACCCACGGGCACCTCGGTGCGCACGGTCGGCGACGGCACGGTCGATTTCGCGGGCACGCAGAACGGCTACGGCAACATCGTCATCATCAATCACCGCAACAACCAGCAGACGGCGTACGCCCACCTGAGCCGCATCGACGTCAAGTCCGGTCAGAGCGTGAGCCAGGGCCAGACGATCGGCGCCGTGGGCATGACCGGCTGGGCCACCGGCCCGCACCTGCACTTCGAATTCCGCGTGGGCGGGGTCTACCAGAACCCGACCTCCATCGCGCAGGAAGGCGGCGCGCCGATCACCGCGGCCATGCGCCCGGCCTTCGAGCGCATCGCCGTCGGTGCCCGCACCGAGCTGGCTGCAGCCTTCTCCGTCATCCAGGCCAGCGCGGACTGAGCACGCGCGGCGGCCCTTCTTTCTTCACCTGACGCCAGCATGGCCGCCGAACTTTTCATCGGCCTGATGTCGGGCACCTCGCTCGACGGCGTCGACGGCGTGCTCGCCGAGCTTTCAGGCGGCCGCATCGCGGTGCGGTCCTACGCCACGGCCAGCTTCCCCGTGGCACTGCGCGCCGAGCTGCTCGCGCTCAACACCCCCGGCGACAACGAACTGCACCGCGCGGCGCTGGCCGGCAACGGGCTCGCGAGGGCCTATGCCGGCGTGGTCCGGCAGCTGCTGGCGGACAGCGGCACCGATGCCGGCGCCGTCACCGCCATCGGCGCGCACGGGCAGACGGTGCGCCACCGGCCGCTGGAGTTCGACGACGTCGGCTACACGCTCCAGATCAACAACCCCTCGCTGCTGGCCGAGCTGACCGGCATCGACGTGGTCGGCGACTTCCGCAGCCGCGACCTGGCTGCCGGCGGCCAGGGCGCGCCCCTGGTGCCGGCCTTCCACCGCGCGCTGTTCGCCCGCGCCGGCGAGCCGGTCGCGGTGCTCAACATCGGCGGCATCTCGAACCTGAGCCTGCTGCCGCCCGCCGACGCGCCCGAAGGCGCGATCGTGCTCGGCTTCGACTGCGGCCCCGGCAACGCGCTGATGGACCATTGGTGCCAGGCCCACCAGGGCCAGCCCTTCGACCGCGACGGACAGTGGGCGGCCAGCGGCCAGGTGCTGCCCGGGCTGCTCGCGCAGCTGCTGGCCGATCCCTACTTCGGCAAGGTGCCGCCCAAGAGCACGGGGCGCGACCTGTTCAACCCGGACTGGCTGGCCGCGCAAATCGGCACCACGGCCCTGCCGCCCGCCGACGTGCAGGCGACGCTGGCCGAGCTGACCGCGAGCGCCTGCGCGGCCGACCTGCGCCGCCACGGAAAAGACGCCAGGCTGCTGATCGTCTGCGGCGGCGGCGCGCTGAACGGCCACCTGCTCGCCCGCCTGCGCGCGCTGCTGCCCGGCGTCAGCGTGGAGGCATCGACCGACCACGGCCTGCCGCCACAGCAGGTCGAGGCCGCGGCCTTCGCCTGGCTGGCCCGCGCCACCGTGCGGCGCGAGCCCGGCAACCTCGCCAGCGTGACCGGCGCGCGCGGGGCGCGCGTGCTGGGCGCCATCTACCCCGCCTGACAGCGGCCGTCCGTCAGCCCTGGCCGGACACTTCCGGCTGCGCGGGGTGCGCCGCGCGCACCTCCGACGGCAGGTGCCAGAAGATGAGGGCGGACGCCACGGTGATCAGCCCCATCGTCGCGAAGGTCGCCTGGAAGGCATCGAGCGTGTGGGCGGCCGTCTCGGTGCCGAAGATGCCGTTGTAGCCCGCCAGCACCGCGCCGGCGGCGGCCACGCCCATGCTCATGGCCAGCATCTGCACCATCGACAGCAGGCTGTTGCCGCTGCTGGCCATGCTGCCGTCCAGGTCCTTCAGCGTGATGGTGTTCATGGCGGTGAACTGCAGCGAATTGACCGCGCCGAAAGCCAGCAGCTGCAGCACGTGCAGCACCATCGGCTGGCCCGGCGCCGTGAGGCCGAAGCTGGCCATGGTGCAGCCCACGAGGGCCGTGTTGACCACCAGCACCCGGCGGTAGCCGTAGCGCGTGATCAGCGGCGTGGCGAAGCGCTTCATGGCCATGCCGGCCAGCGCGATCGGCAGCATCATCAGACCGGCGCGCACCGGCGAATAGCCCATCGACACCTGCAGCAGCAGCGGCACCAGGAAAGGCATGCAGCTGCTGCCGAGCCGCGAGAACAGGTTGCCGATCAGCCCGATGCTGAGCGTCGGCACCTGGAAGAGCGAGGGCGCGAACAGCGGTTCGGGCGTGCGCGAGGCGCGCAGCCAGTAAGCGGCGATGCTGGCAAAGCCGAAGATCAGCACGACCATCACGCCGCCCTGGCGCAGGCCCACGCCGTCGAGCGAAAGCGAGATCGCCACCATGCCGAAGGCCAGCAGCGCATAGCCGACGCTGTCGAAGCGCTTCTGCACCACGCCGCGCAGGTCGGGCATGTACTTGAGCGTGGCGACGCAGCCGGCCAGCCCCACAGGCACGTTGATCAGGAAAATCCAGTGCCAGGAGGCGTACTGCACCAGCCAGCCGCCCAGCGTGGGGCCCAGCAAGGGCCCTATGAGCCCCGGGATGGCCACGAAACTCATCGCCTGGAGGAACTCCCCGCGCGGCACCGTGCGCAGCAGCGACAGCCGCCCCACGGGCAGCAGCAGCGCCCCGCCGAGCCCCTGCACCACGCGCGCGGCCACCAGCTGCCCAAGGCTGTGCGACAGCGCGCAAAGCACCGAGCCGAGCGCGAACAGCACGATGGCCGAGAAGAAGATGCGGCGCGTGCCGAAGCGGTCGGCGATCCAGCCCGAGGCCGGGATCAGCATCGCCATGGTCAGCGCATAGGCCACCACCACCGACTGCATGCGCAGCGGGCTCTCGCCGAGACTGGCCGCCATTGCCGGCAGCGCCGTGTTGATGATGGTGGCATCGAGCGTCTGCATGAAGAAGCCGACGGCGACGAGCCACAGCAGGCTCTTGCGAACGGGTTGGACGGCGGTTTCGGCCTCTGAAGTCATGGGCAAGGGGAAAGGAGCAGGAACGAAAAAGCCGCCCGGAGGCGGCTTTCTGGAGAGGGCTTGGTCAGCGGCATCCGGGCATCAGGCCGAGAAGCTCGATCCGCAGCCGCAGGTGCTGGTGGCGTTGGGGTTCTTGATCACGAACTGGGCGCCTTGCAGGTCTTCCTTGTAGTCGATCTCGGCGCCGACCAGGTACTGGTAGCTCATGGCGTCGATCAGCAGCGACACACCGTTCTTGGTCATGGTGGTGTCGTCTTCGTTGGTGATCTCGTCGAAGGTGAAGCCGTACTGGAAGCCGGAGCAGCCGCCGCCTTGCACGAACACGCGCAGTTTCAGGTCGGGGTTGCCTTCTTCGGCGATCAGGTCGGCCACCTTGGCTGCCGCACTGTCGGTGAAGACGATCGGCTCGGGCATCTGGGTCTGGATGTTTTCGGCTACGGCGCTCATGGGGTAATAACTCCTGGTGGGCCGAACAGGCGGCCAATGGAACGAATGCTACTGCAATGCCGCATTTTCGGCAGGCGGACTGTGGCGTGCACCCCTATGCAAGTGGGGTCGGACGGCAATGCGCCAAGACGTCGCAACGAAAAAGCCGCCCGGAGGCGGCTTTTTGTTCGAAGCGAACAGGATCAGCGCTTGCTGAACTGCTTGCGACGGCGGGCGGAGTGCAGACCGACCTTCTTACGCTCGACTTCACGTGCATCGCGCGTCACGAAGCCGGCTTGGCTCAGGACGGGCTTCAGGCTTGCGTCGTAGTCGATCAGGGCACGGGTGATGCCGTGGCGCGTGGCACCAGCTTGACCCGATTCGCCGCCGCCGTTCACGTTGACCATCACGTCGAAAGCTTCGAGGTTGTTGGTCAGCACGAGGGGCTGCTTCGCGATCATGATCGAGGTTTCGCGGCCGAAGAACGCTTGGATGTCCTTGCCGTTGACCGTGATCTTGCCGGTGCCCTTTTTCAGAAACACGCGGGCGACGCTGGATTTGCGACGGCCGGTGCCATTGTTCCATTCACCAATCATTCTCAAGGCTCCTTACAGTTCCAGCACTTTGGGCTGTTGGGCGGTATGCGGGTGCTCAGCGCCACCGTACACCTTGAGTTTCTTGATCATTGCGTAACCGAGCGGGCCCTTGGGCAGCATGCCCTTGACAGCCTTTTCCAGGGCGCGGCCCGGGTGCTTGTTCTGCATGTCGCGGAAGTTCGTCGCCGTGATACCGCCCGGGTAGCCCGAGTGACGGTAGTACACCTTGTCGATCGACTTGGCGCCGGTGACGCGCAGTTGCGCGGCGTTGATGATGACGATGAAGTCACCGGTATCGACGTGAGGCGTGTAAATGGCCTTGTGTTTGCCGCGCAAACGGAGAGCAACTTCGCTGGCTACTCGTCCGAGGACCTTGTCGGTCGCGTCAATCACAAACCACTCGTGCGTCACGTCAGCGGGCTTGGCGCTGAACGTTTTGGTCATGAGTTTTTCTCTTGAAAAGAGGGTTTGGCGAGCCCTTTTCCACGGTCGGCGTTCCTCTGGTGGGAATCTCTTAGGTGGGTTTGAAGTCTTCGCCGCGGGGCTACAAAAACGCTGCGAAGCCCGCGATTATATGAAGAAACGGCGAAATGGCCAATTTCCGGGGTTCGGGCCGGTTTCAGCGCTGGATGCGGACCAGTTCCAGGGCCTCGTTGGTTGCACTGGAATTGCCGCGCCGGTGTTCGCCTTCGAACCTCACGATGCGCCCGAGTTCGGGGCTGTAGAGCGCGGACCCCACGAAACGCGTGCCGACGAGGGAAGCGCCCGTGCCATAGGAGGCATAGATCCATCCCTCGTACACGATGCGCAGCACGTTGAGCTCCACGCCCGCCACCCGGAACGGACGCTCGCCGCCGACCGTTGCATCCAGTTCGTGCCGCAGCCTATCCCCGCTCGAGGCGATGTAGTCGAGGTGCCAGCGCATGCCGGGCTGCACGCCCTTGCGGACCCAGCCTCCTGGCGGCGACGAGGTGTCGAACATGCCGCCGGCCGGCGACGCGATCGACACGACTTCGCCGTCGGCCTTCTCGACGCGCCCGCCCATGTTGAACGAAAACGCGTCGCCGTCGACCTTGTCGAGGCGATAGATCACCGGCGTCCGGTTGCCCGTCAGCTTGTCGATGCGCACGTACTCGAGCGCGTCGCCGGGGCGCAGAGGCTCGTTCAGCGGCACTTCGACGCCAGGCACCCTCCGGCCCGATGACCCGGCGGGCTCCCTGGCCCGGGCCTCCAGCATCGCCTTGGCCCGCGCAGGCAGTTCCGCCAGGAACTCGACCGGCATCGCGAAATTCAGGCTGCCGCCGTCGCGCGCGGCAAAGGTGGTGATGCCGAGCAGGCGCCCTTCGCTGTCGAACAGGCCTCCGCCGCTCGAGCCCGGCGAGATGGCCGCCGTGGTCTGCAGCAGCCGCGCCTCCGGCTCGCCGGCGCCACCACCACCGGTGCCGCCGCGCAGACCCGACAGGATGCCCTCGCTGAGCGTGTTCTCCAGCCCGCGCGGATTGCCGATGGCATACACCCGCTGTCCGACGCGCGCGCTGCCCGCGGGCGCCAGCGCGACCGGGGGCGCAGTGAAATTGGCCACCTTGATCTGGCACAGGTCGCGCGCCGGGTCCGGAAACTCCAGCGTCGCCCCGTAGGTGACGTTGTCCTGCTTGATGACGAAGCTGCTCGCCTTGGCCAGCACGTGGCAGTTGGTGACGAGGCGCCCGGGCGCGATCACCACCGCGCTGCCGGCGCGCAGGGGGCGCTCCTGCGCGTCGAAGGTGCGAACCGCCCAGACGCTGCCCGACACCTTGCTGAACAGCACTTCCGGCTCCAGCGCGGCGGCCGCGCCCGCCGCCAGGGCCAGGCCCAGGAACGCGGATGCCGCGCGCAGCGGCACGGCCTTCACCGGGCCGCTCATGGCTTGTTCGGCAGCAAGCCGCTCAGGTCGTCCATCGAAACCCGTGTTTCGGCCTTGGGCTGCGGCGCAGGCGGGGCCACCGGAGCGGCCGGCGCCACCACCTTGAGCGCAGGCGGCGGCTCCGGTGCCGGCACCACGGGCGCCGGACGCGCCTCCTCGGGCGGCTTCACCGCCACGACCTTGGGCGCCACGGGCGGTGCCGCGGCCATCTCGGTCGTGCCGATGCGGACACCGGCGGTCGGCCCTTCGCCCGTCTGGGCGCTGCGGTCGATGCTTCGCACTTCGCCGAAAATCAGCTGGATCCAGCTCGGATAGTTGTAGCCCGCCGCCGTGCCGGCATCGACCGCCGCGCCGATCAATCCGCCGATCAGGATGTTTCCCGCCATGCCCACGTTGGCGCGCGACACGGCCTGTCCGTTGGCCGGTGCGAAGCCGGGCTGGCTGCATTCGATGTTGAGATTGGCGCTAGAGCGCCTGATCGGCACCGTGTCGCCGGAGCGCATCACCGAGTCGTTGCGGTCGTTGGTGACCAGGCATTTCGCGCCGTCGACCACCTTGCCGGCGGCCGTCATGGTCTCGATCTTCACGTTCTGCGTGGTGCCGTGCGTCACCGACGCGCAGCCCGTCAGAATAGACAGAACACCCGTGCAGACGCACAGGCCCCAAAATCGCCATCCAGCTCCTCGCATCTGCGACGCCCTCTTTTTTGTAAATCGATGTTTCGGCGCGAGAGTCTAGCGTCGTCCATTCACTTTTTTCAGGCCCATCCCACATGTTCAGTTACCGCCACGCCTTCCATGCCGGCAACCACGCCGACGTGCTCAAGCACACGGTGCTGATTGCCACGCTCGACCACCTGCTCGAAAAAGACGCGGCCCTCACGGTCGTCGACACCCACGCCGGCGCCGGCCTGTACCGCCTCGACGGCGACTACGCCGGCACCAGCGGCGAAGCCGCCGAAGGCATCCTTCGCCTTCTTTCGGGCAAGAAAGAGCCCGCCGCGCCCGCAGCAGCACCCGCCCCCGCGGCGAAGTCGGCCGCGAAGAAGGCGGCACCCGACGCCGAAGCCCCGCTGGCAGATGCCATTGCCCGCTACCTCGGCGTGATCAGCGACTTCAACCCCAAGGGCGGCGCGCGCGTCTACCCGGGTTCGCCGTTCATCATCCAGCACCTGCTGCGCGACCACGACAAGCTCAAGCTGTTCGAGCTGCACCCGACCGACTCGCGCACGCTGAGCGCCAACATCGCGCAGCTCGAAGCCGGCCGCCAGATCGCCGTGCTGCTGGAAGACGGCTTCGGCAGCGCCACCAAGTTCCTGCCGCCGCCCTCGCGCCGCGCGCTGGTGCTGATGGACCCGAGCTATGAGATGAAGACCGACTACGGCCGCGTGCTCGACTTCGCGGCCGAGGCGCTCAAGCGCTTTGCCACCGGCACCTACGCGATCTGGTATCCGATCATTCCGCGTCCCGAGGCGCACGACCTGCCGCGTCGCCTGAAGACAATGGCGACCAAGGCCGGCAAGTCGTGGCTGCATGCCACGCTGACGGTCAAGTCGAGCAAGATCACGAAGGACGCCGCATCGGGCGAAACGCAGCGCCCGGGCCTGCCGGCCAGCGGCATGTTCCTGATCAATCCGCCCTACACGCTGAAGCCGCTGCTCGCCGAAGCGCTGCCGCAACTGGCGGAACGCCTGGGGCAGGACCGCAACGCCACCTTCTCGCTCGAATCGGGCGGCTAGCCCTTTCCCGTTACTTGCGGCGGCGCTGCGGCACGATCACCTTGCGCCGCGCCGGAACCTGCACCCTGGCGCGCTGCTGCGGCTCGGCCGACGCCACCGGCGCCTGCGCGTCGCCCGGCTCCACCGGCAGGCCGCCGCAGCGCATGCCGTCGTGGTCCACCACGGTCAGCGCCACCTGCTTGATGCCCAGGCCGGTCAGGCCGATGCGGTCGGCCGCGGCGCGGCTCAGGTCGATCACGCGGCCCATCGAATAGGGGCCGCGGTCGTTGATGCGCACCAGCACCTCGCTGCCGTTGACGAGGCTGCGCACGCACACGCGCGTGTTGAAGGGCAATGTCTTGTGGGCCGCGGTCATGGCGGTCATGTCGAAGCGTTCGCCGCTGGCGGTCTTGCGCTGGTGGAACTGGATGCCGTACCAGGAAGCGCCGCCGCGCTCGAAGATCTCGCGCGGGCCGTCGTCGCCGGGCACGCCGTCGTCCGGCGTCAGTTCGCCCGTGCCGGACACGGCCAGGTCATAGCGCACCGAGGGCACGCTCGACCGCGCCGCGACGCCCGGCGGCACCGCCAGCGCCCGCGGCAGGGGTTTCAGGCTGCCATCGCCTTCGGCATCGGTGGCGGGCGGCATGGCGCAGCCCACGAGTGCGCAGGTCGCGGCCACGAGGGCCGCGTGCAGCACGCTGCGCAGCGATGCTGCCGTCACCCCGACCGCGCGCCCTCTCAATCCAGGCGCTCCAGCAGAGCCAGCGTCGCGGCCGACTGGTTCATCGTGTAGAAGTGCATCGCCGGCGCGCCGCCCTCGGCCAGGCGCGCGCACAGGTCCGTGACCACGTCGAGGCCGAAGGACTTGATCGACGCCGTGTCGTCGCCGAAGCCCTGCAGGCGCAGGCGGATCCAGCGCGGGATCTCGGCGCCGCAGGCGTCCGAGAAGCGCATGAGCTGCGTCGAGCTGGTGATCGGCATGATGCCCGGCACGATGGGCGCGTCGAGCCCCAGCCTGCGCGCGTCGTCGACGAAGCGGAAGTACGCCTCGGGGCTGAAGAAATACTGCGTGATCGCCGAATCGGCGCCCGCCTTCACCTTGGCGGCAAAGGCCTGCAGGTCGGCTTCTGGCGAGCGGGCCTGCGGATGGATCTCGGGGTAGCACGCCACCTCGATGTGGAAGTCGCGGCCGGTCTCCTCGCGGATGAAGGCGACCAGGTCGCTCGCGTACTGGAACTCGCCGCCGATGCCGTAGCCGCTCGGCAGGTCGCCGCGCAGCGCCACCAGGCGCTTGACGCCCATGGCCTTGAGCTCGGCGAGCTGCTCGCGCACCGTGGCGCGCGTGGCGCCGATGCACGAGAAGTGGCTCGCCGCGTCCACGCCCTCGGACAGGATCTCCTGCACCGCACCGAAGGTGCCCTGGTGCGTGGAGCCGCCAGCGCCGTAGGTGACCGAGCAGAACTGCGGCTTGCGCGCATACAGCTGCTGGCGCACGGCGCGCAGCTTGACCGCGCCTTCGGGCGTCTTGGTCGGGAAGAATTCGAAACTCAGCGGAAGGCGCACCTGCGTCTCCTTAGGAACCGTCCGCGTGAACAGCGCGCACGGCGTGAATGAAAAACTCGCGGTTGCCGTCGCCGCCGGCGATCGGGCTGTCGAACCACTGCAGCACGCGCAGGCCGAGGGCCTCGCAGGCGTCGCGCAGGCGCTTCTCGACCACCGCATACATGGCTTCGTCGCGCACGATGCCGCCCTTGCCGACCTGGCCCGGCTGCAGTTCGAACTGCGGCTTGACCAGCATCAGCAGGCGGCCGTCGTCCGCCAGGAACTCGACCACCGCCGGCAGCACCAGCGTGAGCGAGATGAACGACAGGTCGCCCACGATCAGGTCGAAGCGCGACTCGCCCTCTTCGCCGAGGTCGTCGGGCGACAGCGCGCGCGCATTGACGCCCTCGATGGGCACCACGCGCTCGTCCTCGCGCAGCTTCGCGTGCAGCTGCCCGTGGCCGACGTCGACGCCCACCACCCTGGTGGCGCCGCGCTGCAGCAGGCAGTCGGTGAAGCCGCCGGTCGACTGGCCCACGTCGAGGCACAGCTTGCCGGCCGGATCGACGCCGCTCGCGGCCAGCGCGCCTTCGAGCTTGAGGCCGCCGCGCGACACATAGCGCGCCTCGGCCGCGTCGACCAGCTCGAGCTCGGCCGACTCGGGCACTTCGTCCTTGTTCTTGGCGACGTTGCGCCATGCGTCGCTCGTGCCCGCGTCGCGCCAGCGCATGCCGCCGGCGATGAGCCGCACGGCCTGCGAACGCGACGCGGCCAGGCCGCGCTCCACCAGCAATTGATCGGCGCGCATGCGCTGTCGATCAGTAGCGGTACGTGTCCGGCTTGTACGGACCGTTCTTGTCCACGCCGATGTAGGCGGCCTGCGCGTCGGTCAGCTCGGTGAGCATGGCGCCGACCTTCTTCAGGTGCAGGCGAGCGACCTTCTCGTCGAGGTGCTTGGGCAGCACGTAGACCTTGCCGGCCTCGTACGCGTCGGGCTTGGTGAACAGCTCGATCTGGGCGATGGTCTGGTTCGCGAACGACGACGACATCACGAAGCTCGGGTGGCCCGTGCCGCAGCCCAGGTTCACGAGGCGGCCCTTGGCCAGCAGGATGATCTTCTTGCCGTCCGGGAAGGTGATGTGGTCGACCTGCGGCTTGATTTCTTCCCACTCGTACTTCTCGATCGAAGCGACGTCGATCTCGTTGTCGAAGTGGCCGATGTTGCAGACGATGGCCTGGTCCTTCATGGCGGCCATGTGCTCGTGGCGGATCACGTCGCGGTTGCCGGTGGTGGTCACGAAGATGTCGGCCTTGTCGGCGGCGTATTCCATCGTCACGACCTTGTAGCCTTCCATGGCGGCCTGCAGGGCGTTGATGGGGTCGATTTCAGTCACCCACACCTGCGCCGACAGCGCGCGCAGGGCCTGGGCCGAGCCCTTGCCCACGTCGCCGTAGCCGGCCACCAGTGCCACCTTGCCGGCGATCATCACGTCGGTCGCGCGCTTGATGCCGTCCACCAGCGACTCGCGGCAGCCGTACAGGTTGTCGAACTTGCTCTTGGTGACCGAGTCGTTCACGTTGATGGCGCGGAACAGCAGCGTGCCCTTGGCCGACATTTCGTTCAGGCGGTGCACGCCGGTGGTCGTTTCCTCGGTCACGCCGATGATCTCGGCGGACTTGCGGGTGTACCAGGTCGGATCGACGGCCAGCTTGGCCTTGATGGCGGCGTACAGGATGCGTTCTTCTTCGCTGGTCGGGTTGGCCAGCACGCTCTGGTCTTTTTCGGCGCGCTGGCCCAGGTGCATCAGCAGCGTGGCGTCGCCGCCGTCGTCCAGGATCATGTTCGGGCCTTCGCCCTTCGAGCCCTTGGGACCGAAGTCGAAGATGGCGTGGGTGTAGTCCCAGTAGTCCTTCAGCGACTCGCCCTTGATGGCGAACACCGGCGTGCCCTTTTCGGCGATGGCGGCGGCGGCGTGGTCCTGCGTCGAGAAGATGTTGCACGAGGCCCAGCGCACTTCGGCGCCCAGGGCTTGCAGCGTCTCGATCAGCACGGCCGTCTGGATGGTCATGTGCAGCGAGCCGGTGATGCGCGCGCCCTTGAGCGCCTGGCCCTTCGCGAACTCCTCGCGGATGGCCATCAGGCCGGGCATTTCGGTTTCCGCGATGCGGATTTCCTTGCGGCCCCAGGCAGCGAGGGACAGGTCGGCGATCGCCTGGTCGGCGGTCGAGACGGGGGTGGGCTTGAGAACAGCGCTCATGAGAACTCCAACAAAACTGGTTTGAAAGATGCCACTGCGTTCGGGGAAAAGGACTCACCGCGAGAACAGCGGGTGAGCGTGGTTGCGATGTGGATCCGAGCCTCACGCCTGGCGGCGCTGCAACGCTCCTCGGGACGGGGCATTGTAGACGGGGCGAACGGCCGCGCCAACCTCGGGGATTTGCGCGCATTTCGAGCGTCTTCTGCCCTCTTCGGCTGACATTTGAGACGCGCGGCGCGTCGCCCGCTCCCGGGGCCGCATGCCGCAACGCCGGCATGCGGCCCTTGCTCATTCAGGCCTAAGTCGGCCGCCAGCAGATTCCGGCGCGGCGGCGTACATTGCCCCGACTCCCACTCCGCCGAAAGCACTCATGCAGATCTTCCTGTCCCACAACCGTCGGGCGCTGCTCGCCGCCACGGTCCTCAGCCTGGGCTTCGCCGCGCTGCCGACCGGCGCAGCCGCCCAGACTTCCGACCCCGTGCGCATCCGCGGCACCATCGTCCGCGTCGACGCGAAGACCCTCGTCGTGCAGGACCGCGGCGGCGAGGTCGTCTCGCTCGCGCGGCCGGCCGACATGCCGGTGTCGGAGGTCTACCGCATCAAGATGTCCGACATCAAGCGCGGCAGCTTCGTGGGCACGGCCGCCATGCCGCAGGCCGACGGTACGCAGAAGGCGATCGAAGTGGTGGTGTTTCCCGAGGCCGCACGCGGCACCGGCGAAGGCCACCGCCCCTGGGATCTGCTGCCCGAGAGCACCATGACCAACGCCACCGTGGCCGACCTGGCCGCGGCGCCGAAGTCGGTGCGCGGCGGCCAGCAGATGCGGCTGACCTACAAGGGCGGCGAGAAGACCGTCATCGTGCCGCCCAATGTGCCGGTGGTCACGTTCCGGCCCGGCACTGAGGCGCTGCTGGTGCCCGGCGCCAAGGTGATGGTGAACGCGCAGGAAAAGAACGGCACGCCCACGGCGCTGCGCGTGACCGCGGGCCGCAACGGCTTCGCGCCTCCGATGTAATCCATCCAAGGGAAATCCCGCAGGCATTTTTTTCGTGGCGGCATGCCGGTGCGGCGTATCGTGGCGATGGACTTTTGCCGTCCGGCCGGTCCTCGCCATCCATCCGTTCACCGTCACAGGAGATTCCGCACCATGGCCACAGCCAAGAAAGCCGCCGCCAAGAAGACCACCGCCAGCAGCAGCAGCAGCGACAGCACCGCCAGCGCGAAGAAGGCAGCGCCGACTGCCGCGGACATGCTCAATCCGCTGAAGGGCATGGCCGACCGGCTGCAGGACCTCAACCTGACCGGTGGCGCCGGCAAGCTGCTGGAAAGCGGGCGCAAGGACCTGGCGGCCCTGATGCAGGCCAACGAGAAGTCCTACCAGGGCCTGCAGACCGTGGTGCAGCGGCAGACCGAGATGATCAAGCACGCCATCACCGAATGGCAGACCGCCGCCAAGGAAATGCCGGGCAAGGATGCGAAGGAAAATCTCGCCAGGCTCGACGAGCTCGGGCGCCAGTCGTTCCAGCGCGCCATCGACGACATCAAGGAGCTGGCCAACCTCGCCGCCAAGTCGCAGGCCGACGCCTTCGACGTGGTGCGCCAGCGCATCCAGTCCAACGTGGACGAGGTCACGAAGATGCTGCAGCGCAAGTAAGGAAGCACCGGCGTTCGCGGGGCGCTTTGCGCCGGCCGGCGGGCGGAAATCCCCGGCCTTCTAAAATCGCGGCATTCCCCTGCCCGATTGCCCACCTTGTCTTTTGTTGCCGAAACCCGCCGCCGTCGCACCTTCGCGATCATTTCCCACCCTGACGCCGGCAAGACCACGCTGACCGAGAAGCTGCTGCTTTTCTCGGGCGCGATCCAGATCGCCGGCTCGGTGAAGGCGCGCAAGGCCTCGCGCCACGCCACCTCCGACTGGATGGAAATCGAAAAGCAGCGCGGCATCTCGGTGGCCTCGTCGGTCATGCAGATGCTGTACCGCGACCACGTCATCAACCTGCTCGACACGCCCGGCCACAAGGACTTCTCGGAAGACACCTACCGCGTGCTCACCGCCGTCGACTCGGCGCTGATGGTGATCGACGCGGCCAACGGCGTGGAAGCGCAGACGCGGCGGCTGATCGAGGTCTGCCGCCAGCGCGACACGCCCATCATCACCTTCGTCAACAAGATGGACCGCGAAGTGCGCGAGCCGCTGGACATCCTGGACGAGGTGGAGCGCGAACTCGGCATGCCCTGCGTGCCCATGACCTGGCCCGTGGGCCAGGGCAAGACTTTCCGCGGGATCATGAACCTGCGCACGCAGGCCATGACGGTGTTCGAGTCGGGCAGCGAGCGGCTGCCGCAGGACTTCGAGACCATTCCGCTGAGCGAGCGCGACACGCTCGCCAAGCGCTTCGGCGCCGACTTCGAGACCGCCATGGAAAGCATGGAGCTGGCCACCGGCGCATCGCCCACCTGGGACCGCGAGGCCTTCCTGGCCGGCAAGCAGACGCCCGTGTTCTTCGGCTCCGGCGTGAACAACTTCGGCGTGATGGAAGTGCTGGACGCGCTGGTCGACCTGGCGCCTTCGCCGCAGTCGCGCACCAGCACCACCATGGTCAACCGCCAGCCGGTGGTGAAAGAGATCCAGCCCGAGGACAAGGATTTCGCGGGCGTGGTCTTCAAGGTGCAGGCCAACATGGACGCCAACCACCGCGACCGCATCGCCTTCGTGCGCATGGCCTCGGGCAAGTACACGCCGGGCATGAAGCTCAAGGTGCAGCGCACCGCCAAGGAACTGCGCCCCACCAGCGTGGTGACCTTCATGAGCCAGCGGCGCGAGGCGGTGGAAGAGGCCTATGCGGGCGACATCGTGGGCTTCACCACGCACGGCGGCGTGCAGCTGGGCGACACCATCACCGACGGCGCGAGCCTGCAGTTCACCGGCCTGCCCTTCTTCGCGCCCGAGCTGTTCATGACCGTGATCCTGAAGAACCCGCTGCGCACCAAGCAGCTCCAGCAGGGCCTGGCCCAGCTCGGCGAAGAGGGCGCCATCCAGGTGTTCCGACCCGAGATCGGCGGCCCGATGCTGCTGGGCGCCGTCGGCCAGCTGCAGTTCGAAGTGGTGCAGCACCGCCTCAAGGCCGAGTACGACGCCGACGTGCGGCTCGAAGGCTGCCAGTACACCGGCGCGCGCTGGATCACCGCCGACACCCCGGCCGAGCTGCGCGAGTTCGTCAACGCCTATCCGCAGCGCATGGCCAAGGACGCGGCGGACACACTGGCTTTCTTGTGCACCTCGCCGTACGACGTGCGGCTGGCGCAGGAGCGCTTTCCGAAGATCCACTTCCATCCGCTGCGCGAGCACGCGGGGTTGGCGCTGCAGAGCGCGGGCTGAGCGCCCGGACGGGATCAGCTCCCGGTAGAAGCATAGTGGCGCAACCCGAAGCGCCACACGCCGAAAGCCGCCGCGAGGAACACGAAGCCCGCGAGCGGCGACACGAGCCCCGTCCACGCGGGCGCCCCGAGCGGATCGGGCTTGCCCAGGATCGCCAGCGCCGGGTAGTACGCCACGCAGGCGAGCGGCACGATGAATGTCAGCACGCGCCGGAACCACTGCGCATACAGCGCCAGCGGATATTGCGCGGCCTGTACGCCGCCGTAGGTCAGCACGTTGGCGATCTCCAGGCTTTCGACGGTCCAGAACGACAGCGTGCCCTGCAGCACCAGGATGCCGAGGAACAGCGCCGCGCCGCCGGCCAGTGCGAATAGCGCGATGCCCACGGCGGACGGCGTCCACGCGATGTTGGCCTGCACCGTCGCGAATATCAGCACCAGAATGCCTTGCAACAGGCGGCCCGCGCGGCTGATGCGGAAGTCGTGCCCCATCAGTTGCAGCGCCACGGGGCGCGGGCGCAGCAGCAGACGGTCGAAGGCGCCGGTGCGCAGGAACTCGGTGCCGAGCGTGTCGAAGCCGCGCCCCAGCGCGTCGGCCACGGCAAACATGCAGTTCACGAGCCCGTAGAACAGCGCCACTTCGCCAAGTTGCCAGCCCTGCACTTCGCCGAAGCGATGGAACAAGGCCCACACTGCGATGACCTCGATGCCGGTGCCCAGGAACTGGCCCGTGGTCAGCATCAGCGCCGAGGCTGGATAGCGTGCCTGGCCGCTGAGCGAGGCTGCGATGAGCCTCATGAGTAGGCGGAGCGATCCCATTTGTTCAGTGGCTCCGAATTGCTTTGCGTGTGTTCTGGGGGCGTGCGCAGGCCACCGGGTAGCTCCCTCCGCGAATGTCCCCCGCCCTTCGGGCTCCTCCTTTATTTCGCTGCGGGAGCCACCCGGCGCCCTGCGCACAGTGGACGCTGCCGTCGTGCTCGCCGATCAACCAGTGCTCTGGGCGATCACGCCGGCTGGGTGCTCTGCGCAGCGAAATAAAGGAGGAGGCCGCAGGCCGGGGGACATTCGCGGAGCAGAGTACCCAGGCGGCGTGATTGCGCCCCGAAAGCATCGAACACACAGTCAAGAACTCAACCACCCTGCACCTCCAGCCGCCGCATCGTCCGCTGCATCGCCATGCGGCCGAACACGACCAGCACCACGATCCAGAACGACTGCAGCCCCAACCCAGCCATGGCCTGCCAGCCGCTCATCAACCCGAAGTAGATCCGCGCGGGAATGTCGACCACGCCCGCGAACGGCTGCAGCAGCAGCGCCGTCTGCCATGCGTCGGGCAACAGCACCAGCGGCAGCAGGTTTCCAGAGAACACGATGACCACCGGCCCCGCCAGCGCGTTGATGCCACGCTCGTTGAGCGCCGCGGTCGCCGCGATGTTGAGCAGCATGACCATCGACGTGGACAACAGCAGCGCCAGCACCGCTGACGCCAGAAATGCCACCGCGGCCGAAAAACTCGCCGGCGGCTGCCAGGCCCAATCGCCCAGTCCGGCCAACGGCAGCGCGATGCCCGCGAAGGCCGCCATCAGAGCCACGCGCGGCAACACGCGCGCCGCGATCCAGCCCGTGCTGCGCGCGAACCACAGGGCGTAGGCATCGACAGGCCGAAGGCGGTCGTAGGCCACAGCGCCGGTGCGCACGGCCTGGGCCACCTCAGGGTCGCCGAGCCACGGCACCAGCACCAGCAAGCCCTGCGAGAGCCAGCTGTAGGTGATCGCCTGCGTCAACGACATCGGCGTGCCGGCCATCGACGCGCCGCTGTAGAAGGCGGCCAGCACCATCACCTTGATGCCGCCCCACCAGCACTGCGTGCCGAAACCCGCGAGCGCGGCCGTGCGGTACTGCAGCATCTGCAGGAAGCGCGAGGCAAAGGCCGCGATGTAGGGGCGCGAGAGTTCGCGCAGGACCGTCGTCACGCTTCGGCCGCTCCGTGCATCGCGTAGAAGCGCGCGATGACGGCCTCGATGGCCAGGCCTTCGAGGCGGATGTCTTCCACCGCATGGCCGGCCGCGATGCGGGCGATCAGCGCGGGCGCCGTCGTCACCGCCGGGTCGAAGTCCAGCACCAGCGTCTGGCCGTCGCGCGAATGCACCCTGGCGCCTTCCACCTGCGCGGGCAGCGCCGCGTCCTGCGCAAAGTCGACCACCAGCCGGCGCTCGGCCATCACCTGCGCGCGCAGCGCCTCGACCGGGCTGTCGGCCAGCACGCGGCCGTGGCCGATGATGATCACGCGCTGCGCCAGCGCCTCGATGTCATGCATGTCGTGCGTGGTCAGAAGCACGGTGGTGCCGCGCTCCCGGTTGGCGCGGCGCACGAAGTCGCGCACCGCCAGCTTCGACGGCGCGTCGAGCCCGATGGTCGGTTCGTCGAGGAACAGGATGTCGGGTTCGTGCAGCAGCGCCGCCGCGATTTCCGCGCGCATGCGCTGGCCGAGCGACAGCTGCCGCACCGGCTGGTCGAGCACGCGCTCCAGGTGCAGCAGCGCGACCAGCTCGTCGCGCGTGCGGCGGTAGCGCACGGGGTCGACCCGGTAGATGTCGCGCAGCAGGTCGAAGCCGTCGCCCACCGGCAGGTCCCACCACAGTTGCGTGCGCTGGCCGAAAACCACGCCGATGCGCCCCACGTGCCGCTCGCGGTCGGCGAAGGGGTCGCGCCCGTCGATCTCCACGCGCCCGCCGTCTGCCCGCAGGATGCCCGCGAGGATCTTGATGGTGGTCGACTTGCCCGCGCCGTTCGGCCCGATGAAGCCCAGCAGCTCGCCGCGCTCGAGCGAGAACGACACGCCCGACAGCGCCTCCACCGTGCGATGGCGGCGGTGCACGAGGCCGCGCAGCGCGCCCATCACGCCGGGGTCGCGCTCGGAGATGCGGTAGGTCTTGAGGAGGTTGTCGACGAGGATGTGGGGCATGAGGGGCGCCGCACCGGGCTCGATGCGCGGCGGGGGCGGGATGCTACACGAAAAGCGCCGCTACGATCACGCCTCCTCTCATCCTCATCTGCCCCCTCCTGCACGCCATGCCAGCGCCGTCTTCACCGCCCGTTTCGCCGAACCACCTGATGCCTCTGACACGTTGGGAGACATCCGCGCGCGGCGCGCTGACGGGCGTGTTCACCGACATCGACGACACGCTGACCAGCGATGGCGCGATCACGCCGGACGCCCTTGAGGCGCTGGCCGACCTCAAGGCCGCGGGCCTCGCGGTGGTTGCCATCACGGGCCGCCCGGTGGGCTGGAGCCTGCCCTTCGTCAATGCCTGGCCGGTGGATGCCATCGTGGCCGAGAACGGCGCGGTGGCGCTGCTGCCGGCCGCGGGCGGCGAAGTCGAGAGGCGCTACCAGCAGGACGCAGCCACGCGCGCCGCCAACTTCGCGCGCATGCAGGCCGTGCTGGCGCGCATCGAGCGCGAGATACCCGGCGCCGCGCGCGCCACCGATTCACCGGGCCGCGAGACCGACATCGCCATCGACCACAGCGAGTTCGTCCAGCTCGACGACGCCACCGTGGCGCGGGTGGTGGCGCTGATGCGCGGCGAAGGCATGCACGCCACCGTGAGCAGCATCCACATCAACGGCTGGTACGGCGACAACGACAAGCTCGAAGGCGCGCGCTGGATCGTGCGCGAGCTGTGGGGCCGCACGCTCGACGACGAGATGGACCGCTGGGCCTACGTGGGCGACTCCACCAACGACCAATTGATGTTCCGCACCTTCGCGCACAGCATCGGGGTGGCGAATGTGGCGCGCTTCGTGCCGCAGCTGGCGCACCTGCCGCGCTACGTGACGCAGGGAGAGCGCGGCACGGGGTTTGCCGAGGCGGCGCGCGCCGTGCTGGCCGCGCGCCGCGCATAGCCGACGCCGGAGCTCAGGCGCCGGGCGCCTTCCGCAGCACCGCCCAGTAGTTCCAGACGCCGAAAGCGGCAATCAGCAACAGCACGGCGGCATAGCCTTCCACCGTCGCCAGCAGGCCGAGCGGCTTGACGAGGAAGCCCGCCAGCATCGCCGGCAGGCTGAATGCGAGATAGCTCACCACGAAGATGGCCGCGAACAGTTCGCCGCGCTCGTGCGGCTGCGCCAGCGGCGCAAGCGCCTGCACCAGCGCCGAGAACGCACCGCCGAAGCCCACGCCCGCCACGGCGGTGCCGACGAAGAACAGAGCGAGCGAGCCCGTGGCCAGCGACGCGAGCAGCAGCACCAGCCCAGCCGCGATGCTGGCCATGCCGACGATGGCGGGCCGCGGCGCGGCAAGGCGGCCCAGCAGCGTTGGCGCGATGGCGCCGACACCCGACAGCACCGCCACCGTGAGCCCGTTGACCACGCCGTTGTCGACGCCGAATACATGCAGCATCAGCGACGGCGCCAGCGAAAGAAACAGCCCGCCGAGCGCCCACACCACGACGAACACCGGCAGGCCGCGCGCGAACTCGGCGCGCGCGCGCGCCGGGATCGACACGCGCGGCACCAGCGAGGCCCAGGCACCGGGGCGGCGCGTCACCGTCTCGGGCATCCACAGCACCACTGCCGCGCCGAGCGCGAACACCGCTGCCAGCACGCCGAACACCAGCGCCACGGGCTGGAGCGAGAACTTCACCGCCACGCCCGTCAGCAGCGCGCCGAGCGCAAGGCCGGCCATCGGCGACACGCTAGTGATCAGCGCGCCCAGCCGCTTGCGCGATGCCGGTGCGGCCTCGACCACCGCCGCGCTCAGCGCGCCGCTCGCAACGCCCGTGGCCACGCCCTGCACCACGCGCGCGACGATCAGGCCGCCGATGCCCTGCGCCAGCAGGAAGAGCCCCATCGCCACGGCCTGCAGCGCCAGCGCCCCGAGCACCACCGGCCGCCGTCCGATGTGGTCTGACAGCGAGCCCGCCACCAGCAGCGAGATCAGCAGCGCGATGGCGTAGATCGCGAAGGCCACGGTGAGCAACGACGACGAGAAATGCCAGGCGTGCTGGAACACCACGAACAGCGGCGATGGCGCTGCGGCCGCAAAGAAGAAGGCGAACAGCACGGCGGCCAGCAACGGGAACGCCACGTTCGCAGGCAGCCGGCGAGGCTTGGCGCGGGCGGCGATGTCGGCGGTGGCGGCTGCGAGTTCGGGGCAAGTGGTCGGCATGTCGAATCCTTAATGCAACTTTTTTTGCTTTTGTGATTCTAGACCTGTGAATCTTCTAAAGCAAATATCTTTGCGTTAAAGTCCGGACATGAACGACGTCACCCTCCCCAACAAGCGTCCCGGCGGCCGCAGCGCACAGGTGCAGGCGCAGGTGCGTACCGCGCTGGAAGAACTGGTGGCCGAGCAGGGCCGCGAGCGCGTCACCGTGCCGGCCGTGGCGGAGCGCGCGGGCGTCAGCGCGTCGAGCATCTACCGCCGCTGGGGCGACCTGCAGGGCCTGCTGGCCGAAACGGCCACCCATCGGCTGGACCCGAACCGCCCGCTGCCGGACACCGGCACCCTGCGCCAGGACCTGGAAGCCTGGGCGCGCGAACTCATCGAGCACCTGGCCAAGCCGTGCAACACCTCATTGCTGAAAGCCGCGGCCGCGCTGGCCACTGGCGATTCGGACACCGACTGCCTGCGCAACCGCCGCAGGGAAGCGCTGACGCTGGTGGAGCAGGCGCATGCGCGCGGCGAGCGCGCGCCCGAGCCGCAGCAGGTGATCGATCACCTGATTGCGCCGATCGTGTTCAGGCTGGTGTTCGGGAGTGAGCCGGTGAAGCCGGAGCTGGCGGGGCGGCTGGTGGACGAGCTGTTTGCGATCGGGACGCCGATCAGCGCGTCAACAACGCGACGTACGCCTGGTAGCTGAAGCTGCGGTTTTTCCGTTGCCCTGTCACTTCATTCACGATGCCCAGTTCCTCCAGCAGTTTCACGGCCGCGTTGGCCGTCGGAAAACTCGTTTCGAGCTTCTGGCGCACCCTCTCCACGGTGAAACGCGGCATCAGCGGCAAGAGTTCGAACAGCCGGTAGCTGGCTGGCCCCGACTTGGGGTGCTGCAGAAGTCTCCGGCGATCCGCTGTCACCAGGCTCGCAATGGCGACCACGCTTCGTTCGGCGTCGTTGGCGGCGGTAACCACCCCCTCCAGGAAGAAGCTCACCCAGCCCTCCCAATCGCCGTCCGTGCGAATGTTCGATAGACGCCGGTAGTACTCCGCCTGATGCTGCTTGAGATAGCCACTGAGATACATCAAGGGTTCGGGCAGCAGGCGCCAATGCTCCAGAAGTGCTGCTATCAAGAGCCGGCCGATACGCCCGTTGCCGTCGAGAAATGGGTGAATAGTCTCGAACTGCGCATGCACGAGCGCGACCTTCACCAGTGGCGGCAGATCAGGGAATGTGCTCGCGTGAATGAATTGCTCCAAGTCGCCAAGCAAGCCGGCAACACGCTCGGCCGGCGGAGGCACGAAAACGGCGTTGCCCGGACGCGTTCCCCCTATCCAGTTCTGCGAACGGCGCAGCGCACCGGGCTGCTTGCCGCTGCCGCGCGCACCGTCGAGCAGAAGCGCGTGAGCGTCGGACAGCAGCCGCACGCTGATCGGCAGCCCGCCCGGAGCGCGCAAGTTGTCTTGCACCAGGCGAAAGGCGCGCAGATAGTTCGTGACCTCCTCCACGTCGTCGGTATTGCGAACTGCAATGCCCGCCTCGTCGTCGAAAAGGTCGGTCAGGGTGGCTTGCGTCCCTTCGATCTGGGAAGTGAGCAGCGCCTCCTTGCGGATCGCGCTGTAGAGCAACCAGTCCACCGACGGAACGAGCCCGGAGACCCCGGACAAGCGGGCCAGCGCCAGTTCGGCAACGCGGTTTTGCTCCACGAAGGATTCCGGAGCCAATGCAGGCTTGCTCGGCGGCAGCGGATGGGGCACGAACGCGCGGACCGGTTCACCCAGCGTCGTGGAAGTGGCGTAGGTACCTGTGCTGCGCATTGGATGAAAGCTTTCTTGAATTGCCGTGGCTCATATTAAAGCGGACTTTAATTTATATGAGCCTCATGAAAGCACCAAGCAACACTGGCGCGTGCAGGATTGCACGCCTCTGCTTACTTCTCCTTCGCCAACCCCAGCTTCTCGATCACCGCCTTCTCCCGCACCACCGTATCCTGCGCGAACTTGGTGTACGTGGCCGAGCTCATGTAGTTCGGCAGCATGTCGTAGCGGCCCAGCGACGCCACGTAGCTCGGCTCTTCCATCGCCTGCTTGAAGGCGTCGTGCAGCTTCTTCACCACCTCCGGCGGCGTGCCCTTGGGTGCGCCGATGCCGAAGGGCGAGTTCTGCACCACGTCGTAGCCCAGTTCCTTCAGCGTAGGCGCGTCGGGGAACTTGGCCAGGCGCTTCTCGCCCCAGGTGTTGAGCACGCGCAGCTTGCCGGCTTCCACTTGCGGCGCGAAGCCCGTGCTGTCGGCGGCGGCCATCAGCTGGCCGCTGACCACCGCCAGCATCAGGTCGGCGCTGCCCTTGTAGGGCACGTGCTGCAGCTCGATGCCGGCCTTCTGCGCGACGATTTCGGTGGTCAGGTGCGGGCTGGTCAGCGTGCCGGTGGAGCCGTAGGTGAGCTTGCCGGGGTTGGCCTTGGCGTAGGCGACGAAGTCGGCCCAGGTCTTGAAGGGGCTGTCGGCCGGCACCACGATGCCGAAGGCATAGCCGGTGACGTTCAGCACATAGGTGATGTCCTTCAGCGGGTCCCAGTTGATCTTGGTGGTGTAGCCCAGGCGGAACACGCCCAGCGGGATCTGCGCGACGGTGTAGCCGTCGGGCTGCGCGGTCTGCAGCGCCTGCGCGGGCAGCGTGCCGCCGGCGCCGGGTTTGTTGTCGATGATCACCGGCTGGCCGAGGATCTTGCTCGCGTTGTCGGCAAGCTGGCGCATGGTGATGTCGGTCGGGCCGCCCGCCGGAAAGGCGATGACCAGCTTGACCGGCTTGGTGGGAAAGCCCTGTGCGAAAGCCGCCAGAGGAGAAACGAGGCCGCACGCGGCGAGCGTAGCGGCGCAGAGGAATGATGAACGGCGGAGCATGGCTGACTGGATCCTGACTTGGAAAAGCGCCGATTGGGCCTTGCCCGGTGCGCGAAGGCAATCGGGACTGCCCTGATTTCCCGCCCGGCGAGGGGTGAATCGGGCGATCCGAGTCGCCTGCGCGTCAGCCAGCCGGCTGGCTACGCCTGCCCGAAGCCTTCGAGCACGTTCACCGCGTTCACGCCCACCTCGGCCACCGCATAGCCGCCCTCGAACACGAACACCGTCGGCAGGCCGGCGCGCGCCAGGTCCTCGCCCATGCGCAGGTAGTCGTCGCTCTTCAGCTTGAAGCCGGAGATCGGGTCGCCCTCGAAGGTGTCGACGCCGAGCGAGACCACGAGCGCGCCGGCCTTCACCTCGGCGATGCGCTCGAGCGCGGCCTTCAGCGCCGCGCGCCACGCCGTGAAATCCGTGCCCCGCGGCAGCGGCAGGTTGTGGTTGAAGCCCTCGCCCCTGCCCGCGCCGCGCTCGTCGGCATGGCCCAGGTAGTACGGGTAGTCGGTCAGCGGATCGCCGTGCAGGCTGGCGAAGTGCACGTCGTCGCGCTCGTAGAAGATGGCCTGCGTGCCGTTGCCGTGGTGGTAGTCCACGTCGAGCACCGCCACGCGCCCCACGCCCGCATCGCGCAGCGCCTGCGCGGCGACGGCGGCGTTGTTGATGAAGCAGTAGCCGCCGAAGAAATCGGCGCCCGCATGGTGGCCCGGCGGGCGCGTGAGGGCAAAGGCCGCGCGCTCGCCGCCGATGACGCGCCGCGCCGCAGTCCACGCACAGGCGGCGCCATGCCGCGCCGCCGCCCAGCTGCCGGCCATCAGCGGCGTGCCGGAGTCGAACGAGAACAGCCCCATGCGCGCCGGAAAGCTCTTGGGCAGCACGTCGGTGCGCATGCCGCGCGTGGGCCAGTACGACGGCAGCGCATCGCGCGACGCGTTGGCCGGGTCCAGCGCCACCCACTCGTCCCAGGCATGCGCGATGAAGTCCAAATAGCGCGGCGCATGCACCCCGGCCAGCAGCGATTCGTCGAACGCATCGGGCGCCTGCAGCGGGCCGAGGCCGCGGCGCTCCAGTTCATGCTTCACATGGTCGACGCGTGCGGGCACCTCGAAGCACGGCACGAGTTCGCCGCGGAACATCTCGACTTTGCCCTGGTGGAGAACGTGCTGGTCGTTGTGGATGGTGAGCATGGATGAAGAAGAGCGGCATCGGCTGTGATGAAGCCGCCCATCATGCCGCACGCCGCAGCACCGCCCGGCGCCGGCCCGAGGCCGTGAGGCCGAACAGGTCCTTCGGGTCGTCCAGCTCGGGCACCAGCGCGATCTGCTGGCCGATGCCGCGCTCGGTGGCAATGCGCTGGATGTAGCGCAGCGCGGTGTAGTCCTCCAGCGCGAAGCCGACCGAATCGAACAGCGTGACCTGCCCCGGGCTCTCGCGGCCAGGCACTTCGCCCAGCAGCACGCGCCACAGTTCGTGCACCGGGAAGTCGGCCGCCACCTGCTGGATCTCGCCCTCCACCCGGGTCTGCGGCTCGTACTCGACGAACACGCGCGCCAGCCGCAGCACGTCGGGGTGCAGCTCGGTCTTGCCGGGCGAGTCGCCGCCCACGGCGTTGATGTGCATGCCGGGCTCGATCATGTCGGGCGTGAGCACGGTCGCGCGGCCCTGGTAGGCGGTGACGGTGGTGACGATGTCGGCGCCGCGCACGGCATCGGCCACGGAGCGCGCACGCACGATCTCCAGCGGCGTGCAGGCCGAGAGATGGCGCACCAGCTTGTCGGTGGCGTGCGGGTCGGTGTCGAACACGCGCATCTGCTCGATGCCCAGCAGCGCATGGAAGGCCAGTGCCTGGAACTCGCTCTGCGAGCCGTTGCCGATCAGCGCGAGGCTGCGCGAGTCGGGCCGCGCCAGCGCCTTCGCGGCCATTGCCGAGGTGGCGGCCGTGCGCAGCGCGGTGGTGAGCGTGAGTTCCGACAGCAGCATGGGGTAGCCCGTGTCGACCTCGGCCAGCACGCCGAAGGCCATGACCGTCGGCAGCCCGACCTGCGTGTTGTGGGGATGCCCGTTGACGTACTTGAAGGCGTAGGCGCCGTCGTCGGCCACCGGCATCAGCTCGATCACTCCGAGGTGCGAATGGCTGGCCACGCGCGCCTTCTTGTCGAACTCGCGCCACCGCAGGAAGTCGTCGCGCAACGCGTCGGCCAGGGCCTCGAGGAATTGCGGAACGCCGGTCTCGTCCACCAGGCGAACGAGGCTGTGAACATCGATGAAGCGGGTCATGACATGGCTCCTTGCGTGGCCCGCGGCACGGCGCTTCACCCCTTCACATGGTCTCCACCATGGCTGATTCAGGATGCGCCTGCGCCAAGGGTTGAAGCCATTGTGCGCCGCTTTCCACGACCTTGGCGAGGCCCCCGAAAGGCCTATGCGTTCAGATGGAACGGCGCGTTGGCGAACAGCTGCACCCCGTGCAGCAGCGCGTCTTCATCGAAGTCGAAGTTCGGATGGTGATGCGGATGGACGATGCCCTTGGCCGCGCTGCGCGCACCGATGAACACATAGGCGCCCGGCGCATGCTTCAGGAAGGCGCCGAAGTCCTCGCTGTTCGGCAGCGGCCGGATCGGCTGCAGCGCCGCCGTGGAAACGCCCTGGCGCACCACCTCGCGCATGCGTTCCGCCACGGCCGGGTCGTTGACCACCGGGCTGTAGCCGCGGACGTATTCCAGGTCGCAGGAGGCGCCGTGCGCGCCCGCCACACCATTGGCGATGCGTTCGATCAGGGCCGGTACCAGTTCGCGCACATGCTCGCTGAAACAGCGCACCGAGCCCCACAGCTCCACCGTGTCCGGAATCACGTTGAAGGCGCTGCCGCCTTCGAAGCGGGTGATCGACAGGATCAGCGCCTCGTGCGGATCGGCGTTGCGCGAGACCACGGCCTGCAGGTTGCCGACGATCTGGGCGCCGATCATGATCGGATCGATGCAGCGGTCGGGGTTGGCCGCATGGCCGCCGCGCCCGCGCAGGCGCAGCACGAAGCGGTCGGAGCTGGCCAGCGCCGGGCCATCGAGCACGGCGATGCTGCCGGTGTCCAGCGTCGACATGACGTGCGCCGAGATCACCTGGTCTACGCCCCGCATCACGCCCGCGTCCACCATCTGCTGGGCGCCGCCCGGATGCTGTTCCTCGGCATGCTGGAAGAAGAAGCGCACCTCGCCCGGCACCTGCGCGCGCAGGCCGGCCAGGATGCGCGCCGCGCCGAGCAGCATCGCAGCGTGGCCGTCGTGGCCGCAGGCGTGCATGACGTCGGGCCTCGTCGAGGCATAGTCGCAGCGCTTGCGATCCTGCAGCGGCAGCGCATCGACGTCCGCGCGCATCGCCAGCGTGCGGCCTTTCCTGCCGCCGGCCAGCCGCGCGAGCAGGCTGGTCGGCGTGGGACGGCTCACTTCCAGGCCCTTGATGGCAGCGAGCTCGCGTTCGAGGAAGTTGGCGGTATCCACCTCCTTGAACGAGAGTTCGGGGTGGCGGTGCATGTGGCGCCGCCATGCGACGACCTCGGCATGCTGGCGCTGCGACTGCGATTCGATGGTCTCGGCGATGCCGGCGAGCGAGAGCCGCGTGCTGAATACGTTCATGGTGCCGTCGTTCACTCGGGACTGATTCCCGCAGCCTGCATGATGCGGCGGTTGCGCGCCAGCCCGCTTTCGATCTGCGAGCGGAAGGCGTCGGCAGAACCGCCGACCGGGTCCGCGTCCATCTCGTTCAGGCGCGCGATCAGCGCCGGATCGCGCAACGCGGCCACCGCGGCCTCGTGCAGCCTCTTCTGGATGGCGGCCGGCGTCTTCGCCGGCGCCACCAGGCCGAACCAGGTCATCGCGAGCTGGTTGAGATCCGGCTGGCCGAGTTCCTTGAGCGTGGGCACGGAAGGCAACGCCTGCAGCCGCTTCGAGGCGCCCACGGCGAAAGGCACCAGCTTGCCGCTCTTGATATGCGGGGCCGACGAGGGGTACTGGTCGATCGACACCTGGGTCTCGCCCGCCAGCGCGGCCGTCATGGCCGGCCCCATTCCGCGGTACGGGACGTGGCGCAGCCTGAACTTGAGGTCGGCATTCATCGCCTCGATCAGCAGGTGGCTGATGGAACCGGGGCCCGACGAGCCGATGTTGTAGATGTCGGGCCTGGCGCGCACCTCGGCCACCACCTGCTCGAAACTGCGCCCCGGGAACGAAGGATGCACCATGAGGACCGTGGGCACGGTCGCCAGCATGGTGATCGGCGCGAGGTCCTTCAGCGGATCGACGCGGTTGGCCTTCAGCATGACCGGATTGACCGTCAGCGTGCTCACGGTGCCGATGCCCAGGGTGTAGCCGTCCGCCTCGGCGCGGGCCACTGCTTCCGAGCCGATCATCCCGCCACCGCCCGCCCGGTTGTCCACGACCACCGGCTGGCCCAGCGCGGCCTGCATCTTGTCCGCCACCAGGCGGGCCACGATGTCGGTGGAGCCGCCGGGCGCAAACGGCACGATCAGCTTGACCGGGCGCTGGGGATAGCTGTCCTGCGCCGCGGCCGGAAGCGCGAGCTGGCCCAGCAGGGCGGCCGGGATGGCGGCAAACCGGCGACGTGAGAGCTTCATGGGTTGGTGATCCGTGTATGCCGAAAGTTGTCGGATTATGTTGACGCCCATGATCGGCATCCAATAAATTCGCGGCCCTTCGTATAAGCAAATCCAATACCCCGGAGCCCGCATGCACGCCGCGACACCAGCCTCCTCCGTCCTCTATTCCCGGCTGGTCACGAAGGGACGCTTGCGGCACCTGCAGCTCCTGGTGTCGGTCGCAGATTCGGGCAGCGTGCGGCGCGCGGCCGAACAAATAGGTATCAGCCAGCCGGCGGCGACGCAGGCCTTGGCCGACATCGAGTTCCTGCTCGGCACCCCTCTGTTCGACCGTCACGTGCGCGGCATGCGGCTCACACCCGCGGGCCACGCCATGGTGCCGATGGCGCGCAACACGCTGAGCGCCTTGCGCGCATCCGCTGACACGGTGCATGCGCTGGCGGAAGGCGCCGGCGGCGTGCTGCGCGTGGGCGCGATCACCGCCGGCGTCGGTGGCCTGCTGTGCCGGGTGCTGCCCGCGTTTGCAACGCGCCACCCGTCATTGCGCATCGAGGTGCTGGAGGCCCCCGGCGCTCAACTGCTGGCCGACGTGATGTCGGGCCGCGTCGACATGGCGCTGTGCCGCCGGCCGCCCGAACTGCCCGCGCCCTGCACCTTCGAGATGCTCGCGCCGGACGCCCCCTGGATCGTGGCGGGTCGCCGTCATCCGCTCGTGCGCAATGCCCGCCCGACGCTGGCCGATCTGCACGCCGCGCGCTGGATGGAGCCTGTCCGGGGCATCGGCGTGCGCAGCGTCTTCGATGCGCTGTTCGACACGCCCGATGCACCGAAGCCCCTGCTTCACCCGATCTCCAGCACCTCGCTGCCGCTGGTGCTCGAGTTGCTGCGCAACCATCGCGTGCTGACGCTGGTGCCGCGCAGCATCATCGCGCCCTTCGTGGAGTGGGGCGTGGTCGCCCGTGTGCCCTACGAACTCGGCGGCGAGTTCGAGGGCCTGGGCGTGCTGCAGGGTTCGGACAGCGACAGGCCGGCGGTGGCCGCCTGCCTGGAGGCATTGCGCGGGGCCGCCGGCTGGGAGGCCCCCGCCTGAGCGGCGGCGGTCAGCGCGCCAGCACAGGCGCCAGCGCCACCCCGGTGTGGGTACCCAGGCGCACCACTTCCTCCGGCGGCGCCGCCGCGACGATGCGCCCGCCCGCGTTGCCGCCTTCCGGCCCCAGGTCGAGGATCCAGTCGGCCTCGGCGATCAGGTCGAGGTCGTGCTCGATCACCACCACGCTGTGGCCGCCGTTCACCAGCCGGTGCAGCACGTGGATCAGCTTCTCGACGTCGGCCATGTGCAGGCCCACGGTCGGCTCGTCGAGCACGTACAGCGTGTGCGGCGGCTTCTGGCCGCGCCGGGTGATGTCGTCGCGCACCTTGCTGAGTTCGGTCACCAGCTTGATGCGCTGCGCCTCCCCGCCCGACAGCGTGGGCGAGGGCTGCCCCAGCGTGAGGTAGCCCAGGCCCACGTCCTTCAGCAGCTGCAGCGGATGCGCGATGTTGGGCATGCTCGCGAAGAACTCGACGGCCTCGTCGACTTCCATCTTCAGCACGTCGCCGATGCTCTTGCCGCGCCAGCTCACGGCCAGCGTCTCGGGGTTGAAGCGCGCGCCGTGGCAGACCTCGCAGGGCACCTTCACGTCGGGCAGGAAGCTCATCTCGATGGTGCGCACGCCCGCGCCCTCGCAGCCCGGGCAGCGGCCTTCGCCGGTGTTGAAGCTGAAGCGCGCCGGGCCGTAGCCGCGCGCCTTGGCTTCGAGCGTGTCGGCAAAGAGCTTGCGGATGGTGTCCCAGAAGCCGATGTAGGTGGCCGGGCAGCTGCGCGGCGTCTTGCCGATGGGCGTCTGGTCGACCTCGAGCACGCGGTCGATGGTCTCGTAGCCGTCGACCTTCCTGCAGCCGGCCCATGCCGGGCGCTTGCCGGCGGCGTCGGCGTCGCGGCCCGCCTTCGTCATGCGCTGCACCACGATGCCCTGCACGTTGGCCAGCAGCACGTCGCGCGCCAGCGTCGACTTGCCCGAGCCGCTGACGCCGGTGACCACCACCAAGCGGTGCAGCGGCAGCGTGGCGGTCACGTCCTGCAGGTTGTGCAGGTCGGCGCCGTGCACGGTGAGCCAATCGCCGCTCTCCTCGGCCTTCGGGTCGGGCGAGGGAATCGTGCGGCGTGCCTGCAGCGGGTGCCGGATGGCATCGCGCAGGTAGCGGCCGGTCTGCGAATCGCCGGCATTCTGGATGTCGGCCACCGAGCCTTCGGCCACCAGCCGGCCGCCGCGCTTGCCCGCGCTCGGGCCGATGTCGATGATGTGGTCGGCGCGGCGGATGGTGTCTTCGTCGTGCTCCACCACCACCAGCGTGTTGCCCTTGTCGCCCAGCTTGTGCAGCGCGTTCAGCAGGATCTGGTTGTCGCGCGCATGCAGGCCGATGGTCGGCTCGTCGAGCACGTAGCACACGCCCTGCAGGTTGCTGCCCAGCTGCGCCGCCAGGCGGATGCGCTGCGCCTCGCCGCCGGAGAGCGTGGGCGCGCCGCGGTCGAGCGTGAGGTAGCCCAGGCCCACTTCTTCGAGGAATTCGAGCCGGCTCTTGATTTCCGGCACCAGGTCGCGCGCGATCTCGGCTTCGCGGCCCGTGAGCGCCAGCCCTTCGAACCACTGGCGCACCTCGGTCACGCTCATGCGCGCAAGCTCGGTGATGCCGATGCCGCCCGTGCCGTCGGCCGCGGTGCCGAAGCCCACGGCACGGGCCGTGGCGTTCAGGCGCGTGCCCTCGCAGGTCGGGCAGACCACGTCGGCCAGGTCCTCGACCTCGGGTTCGGCGAAGGTCTGCTCGCGGCCCTTGTTGTCGTCGTCGCGCACGGAGTCGTCGAACACCTTGCGCTGGTCCTTGCTGAGCTTGACGCCGGTGCCCACGCAATCGGGGCACCAGCCGTGCTTGCTGTTGTAGCTGAACAGGCGCGGATCGAGCTCGGCATAGCTGGTGCTGCACACCGGGCAGGCGCGCAGCGTGGAGAACACGTTCACGCGGCCGATGCCCGCGGCGGACACGCCCGCCATCATCGCGGCGCGCAGGCCGTCGAGTTCGCTCAGCACATGCACCACGCCCTTGCCGTGTTCGAGCGCCCTGGTCAGCGCCTCGCGCAGTTCGGTTTCCTTCGACGGCAGCACGTCGAGGCTGGCCACGGGCAGCTCGATGCTGTGTTCCTTGAAGCGGTCGATGCGCGGGAAGCCCGTGGTCGGCAGGAAGTCGCCGTCCACGCGCAGGTGCGTGAAGCCGCGCGGGCGCGCCCAGTCGGCCAGCTCGGTGTACACGCCCTTGCGGTTGCTCACCAGCGGCGCGAGCAGGCCGATGTGCTGGCCCTTGAAGTTGCGCATCAGCTGCGCGGCGATGCTGTCGGGCGTCTGCGGCTGCACGGCGGCGCCGTCGTGAATGCAGTGCTGGATGCCCAGCTTGACGTACAGCAGCCGCAGGAAGTGCCACACCTCGGTGGTGGTGCCCACCGTGCTCTTGCGGCCGCCACGCGACAGGCGCTGCTCGATGGCCACGGTCGGCGGAATGCCGTACACCGCGTCCACCTCGGGCCGGCCGGCGGGCTGCACGATGCTGCGCGCATAGGCGTTGAGCGACTCGAGGTACCGGCGCTGGCCTTCGTTGAAGAGAATGTCGAACGCGAGCGTCGACTTGCCGGAGCCGCTCACGCCGGTCACCACGCTGAACTTGCCGCGCGGAATGTCCACGCTCAGGTTCTTCAGGTTGTGCTCGCGCGCGTTGACGATCTCGATGGCGTTGCTGCCCGGCGCCGTCTTCGCGTTGGCGATGTAGCGGCGCGCGGCGCGCTCGGCCACCTTGTAGGCATCGGGGCCGATGGCCAGCTCGTAGTCGGCCAGCGCGGCGCCGGTGAGCGAGGCGCGGTTCTCGCGCAGCTGCTCGGGCGTGCCTTCTGCCACCACCTGGCCGCCGCCCTCGCCGCCTTCGGGGCCGAGGTCGATCAGCCAGTCGCTCGCGCGGATCACGTCGAGGTTGTGCTCGATCACGATCAGCGAATGACCCGCGTCCAGCAGCTTGCGCAGCGCGCGCATCAGCCGCGCGATGTCGTCGAAGTGCAGGCCGGTGGTCGGCTCGTCGAACAGGAACAACGTGCCCTTGCGCGCCACCGACTGCTTGCTGGCGGTCGCGTTCTTCGCGGCCTCGGCCAGGAAGCCGGCGAGCTTCAGGCGCTGCGCCTCGCCGCCGGAAAGCGTGGGCACGGGCTGGCCCAGCTTGACGTAGTCCAGGCCCACGTCGGAGATGGGTTGCAGCACGCGCAGCACGTCGCGGTCGGCCTCGAACACCGCCGCCGCTTCGGCCACGGTGAGGTCGAGCACGTCGGCCACGTTGTAGCTCCTGCCCTTGCGCTCCACGCGCACTTCGAGGATCTCGGGGCGGTAGCGCTTGCCGTCGCAGTCGGGGCAGCGCAGGTACACGTCGGACAGGAACTGCATCTCGACGTGCTCGAAGCCCGAGCCGCCGCAGGTGGGGCAGCGCCCGTCGCCGGAGTTGAAGCTGAACTTGCTCGCGGTGTAGCCGCGCTGGCGCGACAGCGCCGCGGTCGCGAAGATTTCGCGGATGGCGTCCCACGCGCCCACGTAGCTCGCGGGGTTGGAACGCGCGGTCTTGCCGATGGGCGACTGGTCGACGAACACCACGTCGCCGAGGTGGTCGGCGCCGAGCATGCGGTCGTGCGCGCCGGGCGTTTCCGTGGCCTTGCCGAAGTGGCGCATGAGCGCGGGCGCCAGCACGTCCTGTATGAGCGTGGACTTGCCCGAGCCGCTGACGCCGGTGACGCACACCAGCCGCGCCAGCGGAAACTCGACCGTCACGTCTTTCAGGTTGTGCTCGCGCACGCCTTCGAGGATGAGCCGGTGCGTGTTCTCGCTCACCAGCCGCTTGAAGCCCATGCCGATCTTCTTGCGACCGCCCAGGTACTGGCCGGTGAGCGTGTCGGCGTCGCGCAGCTGGTCGGTGGTGCCGTCGAACACGATCTGCCCGCCGCGCGCGCCGGGGCCGGGGCCCATGTCGATCACGCGGTCGGCGGCCAGCATCACGGCCGGGTCGTGCTCGACCACCACCAGCGTGTTGCCCGCGTCGCGCAGGCGCAGCATGGCCTCGGTGATGCGGTTCATGTCGCGCGGATGCAGGCCGATGCTGGGCTCGTCGAGCACGAACAGCGTGTTGACCAGCGAAGTGCCGAGCGCGGTGGTGAGGTTGATGCGCTGCACCTCGCCGCCGCTCAGCGTGCGGCTCTGGCGATCCAGCGTGAGGTAGCCGATGCCGACGTCGTGCAGGTAGCGCAGGCGGGTGGTGATTTCTTCGAACAGCAGCTTCAGCGCCTGCGCCTCGCCCTGTCTTGCTCCTTCCCCCGCCGCGGGAAGGTCGGGATGGGGGCTCTCGGCCTCCACCACGGCCACGGCCTTTGCGGAGGCCGCGTGCCCCCACCCCTGCCCTCCCCCAGCGGGGGAGGAAGCCATGCCGTTGCCCATGCGGTCGAAGAACCTGCGCAGCCTCTCGATGGGCAACAGCATCAGGTCATGCAGGCACAGCCCCGGCAGCGCCTCCAGCTGCGCGCGCGTCCACTTCGCGCCGGTCGGCATGAAGCGCTTCCCGGGCGGCAGCACCGCGTCGGCGTCTTCCTTGCTGCCGATGCGCCAGATCAGGCTGTCGAGCTTCAGCCGTGCGCCGCTGCAGGTCGGGCACTGCGTGTAGCTGCGGTACTTGGACAAGAGCACGCGGATGTGCATCTTGTAGGCCTTGCTCTCCAGGTAGGCGAAGAAGCGGCGCACGCCGTACCACTGCTTGTTCCAGTTGCCTTCCTTGTAGTTGGGCGTGCCCTCGATCACCCAGTGCTTCTGCTCGTCGGTGAGCTTGTTCCACGGCGTGTCGCGCGGAATGCCTGCCGTCTCGGCATGGCGCATGAGGTCGTCCTGCGCTTCTTTCCAGGCGGGCGTCTGGATGGTCTTGATGGCGCCCGCGCGCAGCGTGAGCTTGTCGTTCGGAATCACCAGGCCCAGGTCGACGCCGATCACGCGGCCGAAGCCGCGGCAGGTGTCGCAGGCGCCCACGGCCGAATTGAACGAGAACATCGACGGGATCGGGTCGGCGTAGCGGATGTCGCTCTCGGGGCAGTGCAGGCCGGTCGAAAACTTCCACACATCGGTTGCAGCGTTTTCCTCGGCTCCCGTGGCATGCACGGTGACGCGCCCGCTGCCGCGCTTGAGCGCGACCTCGATGGCCTCCACCACGCGCGAACGCTCGGCGCTCGACGCGCGGAAGCGGTCCGCCACCACGTCCAGCACCTTGCGCGGCCCGGTGGGCGTGGCCACTTCGCGCTCGGCCTGCACGCGCGTGAAGCCGCTGGCCGACAGCCACTGCGTGACTTCCTCCGCCGTGGTGCTCGCGGGCAGCTCGACCGGGAAGGTGACGACCAGGCGCGGGTCGCCGGCGGCGGCCGCGCGCTCGACGATCTGCGCATAGATGCTGTCGGGCGAGTCGTGCCGCACCGGCAGCGCGGTCTCGCGGTCGAACAGGTCGGCCGCGCGCGCGAACAACAGCTTCAGGTGGTCGTTCAGCTCGGTCATGGTGCCGACCGTGGAACGCGAGGAGCGCACCGGGTTGGTCTGGTCGATGGCGATGGCGGGCGGCACGCCCTCCACCTTGTCGACGGCCGGCTTGTCCATGCGGTCCAGGAACTGGCGCGCGTAGGCGGAGAAGGTCTCCACGTAGCGCCGCTGTCCTTCGGCATAGAGGGTGTCGAACACGAGGCTCGACTTGCCCGAGCCGCTGGGCCCGGTGACCACGGTCATCTCGCCGGTGCGGATGTCGAGGTCGAGGTTCTGGAGATTGTGCTGGCGCGCGCCGCGAATCCGGATGGAGCCCTGTGTCATGAATGCCTTGAGGGGTGGGGCAAACATTCTAGGGAGTGGTCCATGACGGGCTTGCGCGGTGGGTCACAAGGTCCGTGCCCGCGCAGGGGTTTGTCCGAATGGAGTTCGAGACACTTCTGGAAACAAATACGACGTTTGTTTACGCCAATTCACACACCGCTTCCCAGCTCTGTTCCGAAAGGTTTCCATGACGAAGACGCGCACGATTTGCGCCGCAGCCCTGCTGGCTTTCAGCGCCGCCGGCGCCTCGGCCCAGCTCCTGATCGGCCAGACCGCAGGCATGACAGGCTCGGTGGCCGCGAGCGTGAACGAGACCATCGGCGGGGCACAGCTGGTTATCGACGCGGTCAACGCGCAGGGCGGCATCCACGGCGAGAAGATCGAGGTGTTGCGCATGGACGACGGCTTCGACGTGAAGCGCGCCGGCGACAACGCCCGCGCGCTGATCGAGGACAGGAAAGTGCTGGCGCTGTTCATGAGCCGGGGCACGCCGCATTCGCAGGCCATCATCCCCTGGCTCGACAAGTACGACGTGGCGCTCATCGGCCCGTCGACCGGCGCGATGGTGCTGCACAAGCCGCTGCAGAAGCATGTGTTCAACGTGCGCGCCACCTACCAGCGCGAGGCGGAAAAGGCGGTGCAGCACCTGCTGACCATCGGCCTCACGCGCATTGCGGTGGTGTACGTGACCGACTCGTTCGGGCAGGACGCGCTGGAAGGCGCGATGGCCGGCTTCGCCAAGGGCGGGGCCAAGCCCACCGCGACCATTCCCGCGGACCGCGACAAGCCCGACTACAAGGCCATCGTGCCGGCCATCAAGGAGGCCAACGCGCAGGCCGTGGTGTGGATCGGCTCGGGCGTGGCCGTGGTGGACGGCATCAAGGCGCTGCGCGCGGCCGGCTCGGCGGCGCAGGTGGTCACGCTATCGAACAACGCATCGTCGGGCTTCATCAAGCAACTGGGCGATGCAAGCAAGGGTGTGATCGTGACGCAGGTGTTCCCTAACGAACGCTCGCTGGGCCAGCCCATGGTGAAGGAAGCGCTGACGCTGGCGCAGGCCAAGGGCCAGGCGGAGTTGTCGCCGGCCGCGCTGGAAGGCTTCGCGTCGGCCAAGGTGCTGGTGGAGGCGCTGCGCCGCGCCGGCCCCAAGCCCACGCGCGCCAAGGTGACGGCCGCGCTGGAAAGCATCAGGGGCTTCGACCTGGGCGGCGGGCTGGAAGTGAGCTACTCGCCGCAGGACCACAGCGGCATCGACTTCGCCGACCTGTCGATCATCAGCGACGGCCGCTTCAAGCGCTAGCCGCGCGAGGCAAGGCTACTTAGGTGCGGCGGCCGGCGCGGCTTCGTGCGTGGTCGTGTCGCCGCCGTGCTTTTCGCCAGACATGTCGACCTTGTCGCCGGCCTTGGAAATCACGAACAGGGCAAGTGCGGCAAAAGCGATGAAGCCGACGACGATCTTCCACATGGGTCTGGTCTCCTGAAAAACTGGGATGAAGGGAAAGGGCTCAAGAAAAAGGCTTCATGCGGGGTGGCATGAAGCCTCTTTGTTGAACGGAGGGCATTGCGCCCTCCTGCTTGCGTCGGACTCAGTCGTTGGCGTAGATGTCCACGTCCTTGGTCTCGCGGATGAACAGCGTGCCGATCACCAGCGTGATGCCCGCGATGATGATCGGGTACCAGAGGCCGTTGTACATGTTGCCGGTCGAAGCCACGATGGCGAAGGCGGTGGTCGGCAGCAGGCCGCCGAACCAGCCGTTGCCGATGTGGTACGGCAGGCTCATCGAGGTGTAGCGGATGCGCGTGGGGAACATCTCGACCAGCATCGCGGCGATCGGGCCGTAGACCATCGTCACCAGCAGCACCAGCCAGAACAGCAGCAGCACCGTCAGCACCTTGTTCATCTTCGCGGGGTCGGCCTTGGACGGGTAGCCCGCGATCTTCAGGTCTTCGGCCACGCCCTTCTTGAAGGCGGCGATTTCCTTGGCGGAGTTCTCGTCGAACTTGAGGTTCACCACGTTGCCGATGGGCGCCTCGACGGTCTTGTCGCCGATCTTCACCACGGCCTTGGAGCCCGGCGCGCCGGCCACGTTCTCATAGCTTACCGAGTTCTGCACCAGGTAGCGCTTGGCGATGTCGCACGAGCTCTTGAAGTCGATCTCGCGGGCCACCGGGTTGCCCTGGAACGAGCAGGTCGCCGGGTCGGCCGTCACCGTCACGCCGGCGGTGGCCTGTGCGCGGGCCAGGTCGGGGTTGGCGGCTTCGGTCAGCATCTTGAAGACCGGGAAGTAGGTGACCACGGCCAGCAGGCAGCCGGCCATGATGATCGGCTTGCGGCCGATCTTGTCGGACAGCGTACCGAAAATCACGAAGAAGGGCGTGCCCAGCAGCAGTGCCGCGGCGATCATCAGGTTGGCCGTGGTCGCGTCGACCTTCAGCTGTGCCGTCAGGAAGAACAGCGCGTAGAACTGGCCCGAATACCAGACCACCGCCTGGCCGGCCGTCAGGCCCACCAGCGCCAGGATCACGATCTTCAGGTTCTTCCACTGGCCGAAGGACTCGGCCAGCGGCGCCTTCGAGGTCTTGCCCTCGGCCTTCATCTTCTGGAAGGCGGGCGACTCCGACAGCGTCAGGCGGATCCACACCGAGATGCCCAGCAGCAGGATCGACACCAGGAACGGAATGCGCCAGCCCCAGTCGTTGAACACCGCTTCGCCCAGGCCTTCGCGCACGCCCAGGATCACCAGCAGGCTCAGGAACAGGCCGAGCGTGGCCGTCGTCTGGATCCACGAGGTGTAGGCGCCGCGCTTGCCGTGCGGCGAGTGCTCGGCCACGTAGGTGGCGGCACCGCCGTACTCGCCGCCGAGCGCCAGGCCCTGCAGCATGCGCAGCGCGATCAGGATCACCGGCGCCGCGACGCCGATGGTCGCGTAGCTGGGCAGCAGGCCGACGATGAAGGTCGACAGGCCCATGATCAGGATCGTGACCAGGAAGGTGTACTTGCGCCCGATCATGTCGCCCAGGCGGCCGAACACGATGGCGCCGAACGGACGCACCAGGAAGCCGGCCGCGAACGCCAGCAGCGCGAAGATGAAGGCCGCGCCCGCATCCAGGCCGCTGAAGAACTGCTTGGCGATGATCGCGGCCAGCGAGCCGTAGAGATAGAAGTCGTACCACTCGAACACGGTGCCGAGCGACGAGGCGAAGATGACCTTCTTCTCCTCCGCTGACATGGGCCGGGGGGCCGGATGCGGCACTCCCCGCGAATCTAGTGTGGCTGCCATTTGGTCGTCTCCTGTGTGTATGCGTCCATGCGGTTCCACCGATTCCGGGGACCGTGGGGCATTCTTGGAGGCGCGACTGACCCGAGGCTTTCGCGAAACTGAATCGACGCTTACGGATTAGGGTGAAACCCGCGCCGTGCGTTTCAGCTTGTAAGAAATCGGACCCTTGCTCGGGTTTGTCCTCAGCCCTGCTTGCCGCTGCGCAGCAGGGACGGGCGCTGGTCGGCGGCGGTCCATTGCGGGCCGTCGAACCATGCGTCGCCGCTCAAGCAGGCGCGCAGCATGGCGAGCCCGTCGAAGCCCCAGAACAGGCGCCCGTCGACCACGTAGGCCGGCGTGCCGAACACGCCCAGCTGCAGCGCCTCTTCGGTGTTGCGCTTGAGCAGGGCCTTGCTCTCGTCGCCGTTCGCGTCGCGCAGGGGCTCGAGCTGCGCGGTGAGCGCGGCAAGGCGGGCGGGGTCGCCCGCTTCCTCGCCGCCGCGCCACACATGGCGGAAGATGGTCTCCGCCACGAGCCGGCTGATGGTGCCGTCGTCGCCGGTCGACAGCGCGAGCCGCAGGTGCGCCAGCGGGTTGTAGGGATGCGAGGCGGGCATCTCGATCGGGATGCCGTGCGCGTGGCCCAGCCAGAGCACGTGGCGGTAGGTCCAGCTGCGCTTGGACGGAATCTCCGCCGGGCCGAGCTGGCCGTGCTGCTTGAGCAGCGCGCCCAGCAGCACCGGCTTGTAGGCCACGCTGTAGCTCAACCCTTCGAGCGCCTCCGGCAGGTGCTCGAACGCAAGGTGCGCGTAGGGCGAGATGAAGTCGAGATAGAAGTCGATGTGCTTCATGCGGCGTGGTCTCCTGGGGCGCGCCAGATGCCGGCGAGCGCCCGCAACTCTATCGCGCGCCACACATGGCGCCGGGTCTCGTCTTCCATCTTGCTCCACCCCGCGATTTCGGGAATGGTGCGCAGGCAGCCTTCGCAGAAGCCGCTCAGGCGGTCCATGCGGCACACCGACGAGCAAGGCGAGGGCACGTCTTCGGCCATGGCCTGCACGGCCACGGCGCGCTCGGCCAGCGTCTGCGCTTCGCCGAAATTCACACCACGTCCGCCACCGGCGCGCCGGTGAGCTTCTCGAGGTCTTGCGGGCGCAGCTGGAACACCGCATGCGGGTGGCCGGCCGCGGCCCAGATTTCCTCGAAGCGGAACAGCTCGCGGTCGATCAGCACCACCGGCTTGGTCAGGTGGCCCACGGGCGACACCCCGCCGATGGTGAAGCCGGTGCGCGCCTTCACGAAGTCGGCGTCGGCGCGGCCGGTCTTGCCGATCAGCGCATCGACCTTCTTCTCGTCCACGCGCTTGTCGCCGGAAGTGATGACCAGCACCGCCGCCTCGTCGCTCTTGCGGCGGAAGATGATGCTCTTGGCGATCTGCCCGACGGAAATGCCGAGCGCGTCGGCCGCCTGCTGCGCGGTGCGGCAGGCGTCATCGAGCATGCGTGGCGAATGGGGATGGCCGGCGTCCTGCAGCACGCGGGAAACGCGCTGGACGCCTTCGGGGAGGGAGTGGAGTTCGGAGCCGCACATGGGATTCGAATCTATCAGGCGCTTCGCTTGAAGAGGAACAGGAAGGCGCCCATGCTCATGAGCACACCGCCGAAGACGCGGTTCTGCGCGCGCCGGGCACGCACGCTGCGCAGCACGCCCTGCAGCCGCGCGGCCAGCCAGGCGTAGCCGTGCATCACGGTCACGTCGACCATCACCGTCGTGGCCAGCAGCACCAGCAGCTGCAGCCACAGCGGCCGCGTCGGCTGGATGAACTGCGGCAGCACCGCGGCCATGAAGACGATGCCCTTGGGATTGGTCACGTTGGTGAGAAAGCCGCGCAGCACGCGCTGCGGCGCGGTGAGGTCGGGCTCGCGCGCGGCCTCGCCGCCTTCTGCACTCGCCGCCGGCGCCACGGGCGCGCGCCACTGGCGCCAGCCCAGCCACAGCAGATAGCACGCGCCAACCACCTTGATCACCGTGAACGCGGTGGCCGAGGCGGTGAGCACCGCGCCCACGCCGAGGCCGGCCACCAGCAGGATCACCGCCAGCCCCAGCTGCAGGCCGACGATGGTCGCGGTGGTGCGCCGCACGCCGTAGCTGAGGCCGTGGCTCATGCTGAGCACGGCGCCCGAACCGGGCGACACCGCGATGACGCAACTCGCCACCAGGAATGCGAGCCAGACATTCAGGTCCATGCTTCAACCCGCCCGCTTGGTGCGGATGGCCTTGGACGCGCGCGAGTTCGGCTCGCGGCCCAGTGCCTCGCTGATGTACACGCCCGCGTCGATCAGCCTGTCGAGGTCGATGCCGGTCTCGATGCCCATGCCGTGCAGCATGTAGACCACGTCCTCGGTCGCCACGTTGCCCGTCGCGCCCTTGGCGTAGGGGCAGCCGCCCAGGCCGGCCGAGGACGACTGGAAGTTCCACACGCCCAGCTCGAGCGCCGCCAGCGTGTTGACCAGCGCCTGCCCGTAGGTGTCGTGGAAGTGCCCTGAAACGGCGTCGACATCGAAGTGCGCCAGCGTGGCTTCCATGGCCGCCTGCACCTTGCGCGGCGTGCCCACGCCGATGGTGTCGGCCACGTCCACGCGCTGCACGCCGATGCCCTTCATGAGCTGCGCGAGATAGCCGACCTTGGCCGGCGCGATCTCGCCTTCATAGGGGCAGCCCACGGTGCACGACATGGCGCCGCGCACGCGGATGCCCTTGTCGAGCGCCGCGGCCACCACGGGCGCGAAGCGCTCGATGCTCTCGGCGATCGAGCAGTTGATGTTCTTCTGGCTGAAGGCTTCGCTGGCGGCGCCGAACACCACGATCTCGTCGGGCCATTCTTCGCGCGGCGCGGCGATGGCGGCCTCGAAGCCCTTCATGTTCGGCGTGAGCACCGAGTAGCGCACGCCGGGCTGGCGGCGGATGCCGTGCATCACCTCGGCGTTGTCGGCCATCTGCGGCACCCACTTGGGCGACACGAAGCTGGTGACCTCAATCTCCTTCAGGCCCGCGTCCTGCAGGCGGTGCACGAGGCCGATCTTCACTTCGGCCGAGACCGGCTGCTTTTCGTTCTGCAGGCCGTCGCGCGGGCCGACGTCGATGATCTTGACTTGGGCGGGGAGTTTCATGGGATGTCTCTTGTATCGCGGGAGGATGGAAGACCGCCTGCGATTGTCCGACACCTGCAAATGCCCTGCTCGCCGCACGAGTCGCGGAAGGTAGCAATGCCTGCCTGCGGGGTTGCAAATGGTGCCAGCCGCGCGGCTCAGTACGACTTGGGCAGCCCCAGCGCCTTCTCGGCGATGAAGTTCAGGATCATCTGCGGGCTCACCGGCGCGATGCGCGGTATGTAGCTCTCGCGCAGCAGCCGCTCCACGTGGTATTCCTTGGCATAGCCCATGCCGCCGAGCGTGAGCACCGCGTTCTGGCAGGCGTCGTGCGCAGCCTCGGCCGCGAGGTACTTGGCGGCGTTGGCCTCGACGCCGCAGGGCTCTCCCGCGTCGTACAGCGTGGCGGCCTTGAGCATCATCAGGTCGGCCGCCTCCAGGTTGGCCCAGGCACGCGCCAGCGGATGCGCCACGCCCTGGTTCTGGCCGATGGGCCGGCCGAACACGACCCGCTCCTGCGCGTACTGCGAGGCGATGCGCAACGCCGCGCGGCCGATGCCGATGGCTTCCGCCGCGATGAGGATGCGCTCGGGGTTGAGCCCGTGCAGGATGTATTCGAAGCCCCTGCCCTCCTCGCCGATGCGGTCTTCTTCAGGCACCGCGAGCCCGTCGATGAAGAGCATGTTGGAGTCCACCGCCGCGCGGCCGAGCTTGTGGATCTCGCGCACCTCGACCTTGCTGCGGTCCAGCGGCGTGTAGAAGAGCGTGAGGCCCTGCGTGGGTTTCTTCACCTGGTCGAGCGGCGTGGTGCGCGTGAGGATCAGCATGCGGTCGGCCACCTGCGCGGTCGAGATCCAGATCTTGCGGCCGTGCAGCAGGTAGCCGCCATCGGGCTGGCGCACCGCCTGCGTCTTGAGGCTGGTGGTGTCGAGCCCCGCGTCGGGCTCGGTCACGGCGAAGCAGGCCTTCTCGGTGCCGGCGATGAGCGGCGGCAGGAAGCGCTGGCGCTGTTCCTCTGTGCCGAACACCACCACCGGGTTGAGCCCGAAGATGTTCATGTGCACCGACGACGCGCCCGACATGCCCGCGCCCGACGCACTGATGGCACGCATCATCAGCGCCGCCTCGGTGATGCCGAGGCCCGCGCCGCCCTGTGCCTCGGGCATGGCGATGCCGAGCCAGCCGCTCTCGGCCACGGCGCGGTGGAACTCGTGCGGGAACACGGCGCGGTCGTCATGGTCGCGCCAGTAATCGGCCGGGAAGTCTTCGCACAGGCGCTCGATGGCCGCGACCAGCGAGCGCTGGTCATCGTTCAGGGAAAAATTCATTCGCTGTCTTTCGTTGGTTCCGGTTGCAGCGTGACGCCGCGCGCCAGCATGGCTTCGATGCTCTCGTCGTCGTAGCCCGCCTCGCGCAGCAGCTCCACGCTCTGCTCGCCGATGCGCGGCGCAAGGCGGCGTATGGCGGTGGGCGTGGCGCTGTAGCGGCCGACCGGCGCAAGGGTGCGGATGCGCCCCTCGCTCGGATGGTCGAACTCGGGATAGAAGCCCACGGCACGCAGGTGCGGGTCGTCGAGCAGGCTGTCGGTGCTGTGCAGGCGCGCGACCGGAATGTCGGCCGCCGCCAGCGCGGCGAACCATTCGTCGCTGGTGCGCGTGGCCATCACCTCGGCGACGAAGGCGTACACGGCGCCGATGTTCGCGGCGCGCGCGGTGTGCGTGCCGAACATGGGCGAGTCGCGCAGCTCGGGCCGGCCAATCACGTCGAAGAAGGCCTGCCAGTGCTTGTCGTTGTAGATCAGCACGCTGAGGTGCCCGTCCGAGGTCGCATAGGGCTTGCGGTGCGGCGCGAGCAGGCGCGCGTAGCCGGTGGGGCCGAGCGGCGGCTCGAAGCTGTGGCCGCCGAGGTGATCACCCATGACGAACTGCGAGAGCGCCTCGAACATCGGCACCTCCACCGCCTGGCCCTTGCCGGTGCGCTGCGCATGCAGCACGGCGGCCAGCAATGCGATGGCCGCCTGCAGACCCACGGCGCGGTCGGCCAGCGTGACTGGCGCGTAGCGCGGCTCGCCGCCGCTTTGCTGCGCGAACAGCGAGGCGATGCCGGCTGCGCCTTGAATCAGGTCGTCGTACGCGGGCTTGCCCGCGTAGGGACCCTGCTCGCCGTAGCCGAAGGCGCCGAGGTAGACGATCTTGGGGTTGGCCGCCGCCACGGCTTCGTAGCCGAGCCCCAGTCGCGCCATCGCCTGCGGTCGCGTGTTGTAGATCAGCGCATCGCAGCCCGCCGCCAGCTTCAAGCAGGCCTCGCGGCCCTCGGGCTGCTTGAGGTCGAGCACGATGGAGCGCTTGTTGCGGTTGAGGTGCATCGCCATCGCGCCCATGCCCGCATGGCGCATCGGACCCACGGCGCGCAGGTTGTCGCCGCCGGGTGGCTCGACCTTGACGATGTCGGCGCCGAGGTCGCCGAGCGTCTGGGTGGCGTAAGGGCCCATCACCACGGCCGTGAGGTCGAGGATGCGGATGCCTTGGAGAGGTCCGGATGTACTCATGTCTTTGCGTTGGCTCCTTCCCCCTCTGGGGCGAGGGAGAAATTCAGTTCGCTCATTCGGGTTGAATGCCGGCGGCCTGGATCAGCTTCTTCCACTTCGCCAGCTCCGACACCGTGAACGCCCCCAGCTCCTCCGGCGTGCTGCCGAAGGCATCGAAGCCCAGCTTCGCCACGCGCTCGCGGAAGACCGTTCCGTTCGCCATGTCCGACAGCACCTTGTTGAGCTTCAGCACGATGTCGCGCGGCGTGCCGGCCGGTGCGAACACGCCGTTCCACGAGGTAATGTCGAAGCCTTTCAGCTCCGGCGTGTCGGCCAGCGGCGGCAGTTCGGGAAAGAGCTTGGTGCGCTCCTGCGTGGTGACGGCAATCGCGCGCATCTTGCCGGCCTTCACCGTCGCCAGCCCCGCGGCGAGGTCGACCACCATCATCGACACCTGCCCGCCGATCAGGTCGGCAATCGCGGGCGGCGTGCTCTTGTAGGGCACGTGCAGCATCGGCACGCCGCTCATGCGCGACAGCGTGGCGCCGCTCACGATGCCGGTGCTGTTGCCGCTCGCATAGGTCAGCTTGCCGGGATGCGCGCGGCCCCAGGCCAGCAGTTCGGCCACGCTCTTCACCGGCAGGTCGTTGTTCACCACCAGCATGAACGGCAGGTTGCCCATGCGGCTGACGGGCGCGAAGTCTTTCACCGGGTCGTAGGGCAGCGACTTCATCAGGCTCGGGTTGGCCGAGTGCGTGGTGTTGGTGGTCATGAACAGCGTGTAGCCATCGGGCGCCGCCTTGGCGACGTACTCGGCCGCGATGACGCCGTTTGCGCCCGCCCTGTTGTCGACGATGACCGAGCCCTTGAGCGCATCGCCGAGCATCTGCCCGGCGATGCGGGCCACAGCGTCGGTGCCGCTGCCGGCCGCGAAGGGCACGACGATGCGTATCGGCTGCTTAGGGTAGCCGCCGTCCTGCGCGAAGGCCCAGGGCGCCGCACTGGCCAGGCCCGTGGCGGCACCGATGGAAATGAAACGGCGGCGGCTTGCCACCACGACCGATTTCTCGGTCGCGTTCTTCGTTGTCTGCATTTGCTTGTCTCCGGGTTGTTGTCGCTTCAGGGCCGGATCACGCGCTCCGGCGATTCCTCGTACGGCGGGCTGTAGATCACCAGCACGCGCACCGGCTCGTCGCTCACCACCGTGAAGGTGTGCATCGCGTCGGCCGGAAAAAAGCAGCTGTCTCCAGGGTGCAGCTCCTGCCGCTGTCCGCCCACCTCGGCGACCGCGCGGCCTTCGAGCATGTAGCAGACCTGCTCGATGCCAGGGTGTGCATGCGGCAGCGCGCCCTTGCCCTTCTGGATGTGGCCGACCAGCACCTCGAGCTGCTTCGCGCCCACCGTCTCGGGGCCGATCAGCCGCTTGTTCAGCGTGCCGGTGTGGTTGGCGGGGTGGTAGCCGGCGATGTCGGCTTCCCGGACGAAGTAGCGGGCGGTGGAGGTGGTCATCGGGGGTTCTCGGTCTTGGGTTCGATGGCGAGGCAGGCGGAGCGCAGCATCGCGGCGATGTCTTCGATGCGCGGCTCCATGCGGTAGCGCGGGCCCGCGACCGAGATGGCGTAGGCCTCGCCGCCGATGCGCAGCGGCCAGGCCAGGCCGATCAGGTCGGGAATGCTTTCGCCGAGGTTGCCGTACCAGCCGCGCGCGGCGCCGCGCTGCAGCTCGGCTTCGATGGCTTCGGCGGTGGTGAGCGTGGCTTCGGTCAGCGGCGCGAGCGCCATGCCGTCCAGCAGCTTGCGGCGCGCCTCGGGTTCGAGCGTGGACAGCAGCGCGCGGCCCAGCGAGTTGGCATAGGCCGGGCGCGTTTCGCCCGACTCGGCGGAATAGCGGATGGCTTGCGGTGCGCTCAGCACCTCCAGGTACACCACCTGGCCCGCGTCGCGGAATTTGCCGAAGACCACCGTCTCGCGCGCCGCGTCGCGCAGTTCTTCCAGCGTGGCCTTCACCCGGTCGAGCACCGGGTCGTGGGCGGCGATGACCTGCGCCATCGCCAGCAGCCGGCCGGTCGGGTAGTAGCCCTGGCGGCGGCCGGTTTCATACATGTAGCCCTGTTCTTCGAGGGTACGGATCAGCCCCAGGCAGCTGGACACCGGCATGTCGAGCAGCCGCGCCATTTCCGAAAGCGCCAGCGGCTGCTTCTCCCGCGCGAACAGCTCGACGATCTCGATCACCCGAAACGCAGTTTTCACAGTCATGAAAAGATTTTCATGCTTGTGAAAAACTCGCGCTTCAGGGTTTCCCCTGCCCGCGCCGAATTACTCCAGCGCCGGAAGCGGTGGCACCCGCCTTCAGTAGCCGCGTGCCGGATCGACCACGCCGGCGATCGGCAGGCCCTGCTCCATCGCGCGGATCTTCCCGGCGATCTGGGCGATCGACTCCTCGCGCAGCGTGCGCGCCGAGCCGTGCGGCGTCACGGTGATCTTCGGATGGCGCCAGAAAGCATGGTCCGAGGGCAGCGGCTCGACCTGGAACACGTCGAGCGTGGCGCCCGCGAGCTCGCCTGCATCGAGCATCGGGATCAGGTCGTCTTCCACCAAATGGCCGCCGCGCGCGATGCTGATCAGGTAGCCCCCGGGCTTGAGCCTGCCGAGCGTCTTGCGGTTCAGGATGCCGCGCGTGGCCTCGGTCAATGGCAGCAGGTTGACCAGCACGCGCGTGGACGACAGGAACTCGTCGAACTGCGCCTCGCCGCTGAACACCTGCACGCCGTCGATGTCCTTCGGCGAGCGGCTCCAGCCCAGCACCGGGAATTCGAACTGCGCCACGGCCCTGGCCACGCGTTCGCCCAGCACGCCCAGGCCCATGATGCCGACCGGGAAGTCGCGCCGCAGCTTCGGCTTGCGATAGCTCCACTTGCCTTCGCGCGCATCGGCCTCGTAGGCATCGAACTCGCGGAAGTGGCGAATGAGCGTGTGGCACACGTACTCGGCCATCTGCACCGACATGCCCGCGTCGTCGAGCCGCACGATGCGCGTGTGCGCCGGCACCTTGAGCTTGAGCAGCGCATCGACGCCCGCGCCGATGTTGAAGATGCCGCGCAGCTTCGGCTGCTCGTCGATGAGCTCCTGCGGCGGCGCCCACACCACGGCATGGTCGGCCTGCGGCGCGCTGGGCTTCCAGGGCTCGATGACGGCATCGGGGAGTTCGGCCTTGAGGCCTTCGATCCAGGGTTCTGGGCGGTTGTCGGTGAGGTAGACGGTGATTCGCATGGGGCCGAATCTTAGTGAAGCCGCTGACGCGGCGCGCACGGATGGCTATGCTCGAACGCCTTACTTCATCAGGAGACAGACACCCATGATCAAAGTCAGCGTGATGTACCCCCACACCCCCGGCGCGCGGTTCGACCACGACTACTACCGCAACAAGCACATGCCGATGCTCAAGGCCCGCATGGGCGACGCCTGCCTCTCGTACACCATCGACAAGGGCCTGGCCGGCGGCGCGCCTGGCTCCCCGCCCACCTACGTCGGCATGTGCCACGTGTTCAGCGAATCCGTCGAAGCCTTCCAGAAGGCCTTCGGCCCGCACATGAAGGAGATCATGGGCGACGTGAAGAACTACACCGACATCGCGCCGGTGATGCAGATCAGCGAAGTGGTGGTGGGCTGACGCGGGTCAGCGCGCCAGCTTCACCACCGCTGGACCGAAGGCCGCTGCCACTGCCGCGCCGCATACGCGGCCAACCGCTGCGGCACTTCGTCCCCGTTCATCGCCAGCCGGTTCAGCATCAGCGCCAGGTCCACATCGGCGATCGACCATTCCCCGAACAGGTTCTGCGCATCGGCGGGCAGCAGCGCCTCCACCGCGTCGAACAGCGACTTCGCGCAGGCCTGCGCCGCTGCGGACAGCGGCGTGCTCGACGGCCTGAAGAACACGACCTCCGTCGAACGCTCCTGCCGGTTCGGGTCCTGCATCGGGAATGGCTCCTGGGGTTTGACGGCAGGCCCGACCGCGGGCCTCATGCCATCTTGGAACGCCGACGGCGCCACAGCACCCGCACCAGCCACCCCAGCGGCAGCACCACCAGCACCAGCCACGGCAGCACCGCCGCGATGAAGGTGATGAGCGCGCCCACGCTCTCCGCCAGCACCGAGCCCGCGTTGCGCAGCGCCTGCCGCATCGGGCTGTAGCCGTCGCCGTTGCTCACCAGCGCGCGCTTGGGCGTGAACTGGATCTGGATGTGCTGCTTGCTGGTTTCCTGCGCCAGCACCTTGCGCTGCGTGGCGATGGCGTCGAGCTCGGCCTGCGTGTCCGACAGCGTGCGCTGGATCGCCAGCAGGTCGGCCATGGTGCGCTTGGTGACGGTGTCGCGCAGCATGACGCGCAGGCTGTCGCGGAACTCGGTGCGGTTCTTGATGCGGGCCTCGACGTCGATCACTTCGGCGGTCTTGTCCTCGCTGGTGGTGGTGTGTGAAACCACGTTCGCCAGGCCGGCCAGGCCGCCGAGCAGCTTCTCGACATCGGCGGGCTCCACGCGCATCTCGAGCATGGCGTTGCCGGGCTGCTGCGGCGTCTCCCGCAGCAGCGAGGACGACAGCAGCTCGCACTTGAGCGTGCCGCACAGGTCGCGCACCTTGCCCCATGCGTCGGCCAGTTGCTCCGCCGGCACCTCGACGTTCAAGTCCTGCCGCACGGCGAGGAAGCGCTGCAGCGGCGAGTCCTGCGCCGACGACGCCTCGGCCGCCGACGGCTCCGCGGCCGTGTCGGCCATTCGCGAGCGCGACTCCTTCATCGCCACGCCACCGCCGTAGCCGGCGGCGGCCTGCATGGGTGCGGGCGGAGGTGCCGGCCGGGCGAGCGATTCGTCATGCCCGTTGTTGCGGCCGCAGCCGGCCAGCGACAGGGCGGCAGCCAAGGCCAGCAGGGCGAGCCCTGAGCGATGGCGGGCGAGGAAGAAAAAAGCGGAGGGCCTGCGAGCGGTCATGAAAATCCCTTTGAAAGAATGACTACCGCAGCTGATACGGGCCAGCGCCCGGAACGGGGTTAAACCGTTGCGGCGGCCATTCGCAACAATTCGTCGCCTTCGGCCACCTGCTCGCCGGGGGCGAACAGCAGTTCCTCCACGGTGCCGTCGGCCGGTGCCGCGATGGTGTGCTCCATTTTCATGGCTTCCATCACCGCGAGCGGCTGGCCGCGGCTGACCTTGTCGCCGGCCTTGACGGCGAACGACACCACCTTGCCCGGCATCGGCGCGGTGAGCCGGCCGCCTTCGGCCTGGGCGTCGCCAGCGTGGGCGAGGCGGTCGATGGTGGTGATCTTCGTCGCGCCCTTCGATGCGAAGACGTGGGCGGTGGCGCCGTCGAGGTGCACGTCGAGCGTCTGGCGCATGCCGGCGAACTCGACCTCGAATTCGCCCGACGGGAACTGGCCGATCACCAGCGGACCCTCGGTGCCGCCGGCTTCCAGCCACAGGCCGCCGTCGCGCTTGTAGGTGAGCACGGCGGCCTGCTCCGCGCCGCGGAACTCGAAGTCGAAATGACGCCGGTACTCGCCCAGCGAGCGCCAGCCGTCGCGGCGGGCAAAGGGGTCGGGCATCTTGCCAGGCCATTCGGTGACCAGCGTGCGCGTGATGGCGGCGGCGGCGGCCAGCGGCAGGCCCAGCGTCTCGCGGTCGAACAGCACCGCGCGCTCGCGCTCGATCAGCGCGGTGTCGAGGTTGGCCCTGGAGAACGATTCGGTCGCCAGGATGCCACGCAGGAACTGCACGTTGGTCTGCACGCCCACGATCTGCACCTGCGCCAGCGCGGCGTCGAGCCGCGCCAGCGCCTCGTCGCGCGTGGCGCCGTGCACGATGAGCTTGGCGATCATCGAGTCGTAGAACGGCGAGATCTCGCCGCCCTCGCGCACGCCATCGTCGATGCGCACCCCGGCGCTCGCGCCGGTCAGGGCCATGCGTTGGAACGCCGTCGCCTGAGGCTTGCGGTACACGCGCAGGGTGCCGGTGGCGGGCAGGAAGTTGTTGTCGGGGTTCTCGGCGCAGATGCGCGCCTCGATGGCGTGGCCGTGGATCTTCAGGTCGGCCTGCTTCGCGGGCAATGCCTCGCCCGAGGCCACGCGCAGTTGCCATTCGACGAGGTCGAGGCCTGTGATGGCTTCGGTCACCGGGTGCTCGACTTGAAGACGCGTGTTCATCTCCATGAAGAAGAAGTTCATCTCCCCGCCTTCACGTTGCTCGACGATGAACTCCACCGTGCCCGCGCCCACGTAGTTCACGGCGCGCGCGGCCGCCACGGCGGCATCGCCCATCTGCTTGCGCATGGCCTCGGTCATGCCGGGCGCGGGCGCTTCTTCCAGCACCTTCTGGTGGCGGCGCTGCACCGAGCAGTCGCGCTCGAACAGGTAGACGTAGTTGCCGTGCGTGTCGCCGAACACCTGGATCTCGATGTGGCGCGGGCGCTGCACGTATTTCTCGATCAGCACCGCGTCGTCGCCGAAGCTGTTGATGGCTTCGCGCTGGCACGATGCGAGCGCGGCAGCGAAGTCCTCCGCCTTGTCGACCGCGCGCATGCCCTTGCCGCCGCCGCCCGCGCTCGCCTTGATGAGCACCGGGTAGCCGATGCGGTCGGCCTCGCGCTGCAGCAGTTGCGGGTCCTGGTCGTGGCCGTGGTAGCCGGGCACCAGCGGCACGCCGGCTTTCTCCATCAGTTGCTTCGACTCGGCCTTCAACCCCATGGCCTTGATGGCCGAGGGCGGCGGGCCGATGAAGACCAGGCCGGCGTCGGCGCAGGCTTGCGCGAACTCTTCGTTCTCGCTCAGGAAGCCGTAGCCCGGGTGCACCGCCTCGGCGCCCGTGGCCTTGGCGGCCTCGAGGATCTTCTCCCAGCGCAGGTAGCTGTCTTTAGGGGCGCTGCCGCCGAGGTGCACCGACTCGTCGCAGGCACGCACGTGGTTGGCATGCGCGTCGGCATCGGAATACACGGCAACCGTGCGAATGGCCATGCGGCGCGCAGTTGCCGCGACGCGGCAGGCGATCTCGCCACGGTTCGCAATGAGGATCTTCTTAAACATTCGGAGTGTCTCCCGGAGGATTCTTTTTCAGTTGAAACGCGGGCACCACGCCCGGATCGGGTCGGCCGCTGAAGATGCGGGCCACGCGGGCGAACAGCGCCTTGAGGAAACGCCAGCTCTTGCGGATGAGCCACACGCTCAGCACAAGCACCAGCACGAACAGCAGGAGAAAGACGAAAGGGTGCGCCACCGCCAGCCACAGCCCGGCAGGCACCACGGAGTCCTCGACCAGCGAGGCGCCCACGTTCGAGAACGGCTCGGGCGAGGTGTTGATGGCCGCGCGCGTGGTGGCCTTGGCCGCGTGCGCCGTGGCCGCGAACCCGCCGCCCAGCAGCGCCGCGACGATGGCCATCACGCCGTGATCGGTGCCGAACACGCTGGCGGCGAGCGCGGCACCGGCCGGGATGCGGATGGCGGTGTGCACCACGTCCCACAGCGAATCGAGGCCGGGAATCTTGTCGGCGAAGAATTCGATGAACACCATGAAGCCGCTGGCCGCGATGACCACCGGGTGCGCCAGCAACTGCAGGCCGCTCGGCAACGGAACCCAGCCGAAGTAGCCGACGATGCCCGTCAGCAGCACGACCAGGTAGAGCCGCACGCCGCTGGCCCAGCCGATGGCGGCGGCCAGTGCGATGAGCTGGGGCATGTCGAGGCTGGTGTTCATGGCGGCGGCTCTCTATCAGTCGAATTCGATGGTGCCGGCTTCCATGGAAGCCACGAGGTCCGCGAGCCATGCCTCGACCGACGCATGTTCGACAGGCCGGTCTTCGTCGGCTTTCCAGAAGGCAACGAGCTGCCCCGGTTGCCCGCCGCCCTCGGCATCGATGTCGACGCACAGGTAGCTGCCGCCGCCGTTCGACAGAAACGGCACCCAGCCGCGCCGCCAGGTGGCGGGGTCTTCGAAGTCGGTGCCGATCATGTCGTCGAGCATCTCCTTGGTGTCGGCGATGTCCTCGAGAGCGCTGAACATGCGGTTGCCCTGCAGGCTGTCGAAGCTGCTGTCCGGCTGGCCGTTGCGCCAGCGGTAGAGCGCACGAAAAGCCTCCGGCAGCTGCAGCGAGAACTTCGCTTCGAATGCGTCGAGCGCGGCGTCGCTCACGCCGGGCTGCAGCACCGCGTGGTAGTCCGCGCGATGCGCGGCCAGCCACGCATCCATGCGTTCGACGAGTGCGTCGTGCGCCATGGTGCTCAGGCCTTGCCCGTTTCCAGCCACGAGGGCTTGCGCTTCTGCAGGAAGGCCTGCACGCCCTCGCGGCCTTCTTCGCTCGCGCGGATGTCGGCAATGCCCTCGACGGTCTTCGCGATCAGCGCATCGTCGATCTCTCGGCCGTCCACGTCGGCAATCAGCTGCTTGCAGGCGCGCACGGCCGCAGGGCTGGCGCCGGTCAGCGCCTTCAGCAGTTCGTCGACCTTGGCATCGAGCGCGTCGGCGGCCACCACTTCATGCACGAAGCCGATGCGGTGCGCCTCGGCGGCGGTGAAGCGCTCGGCCGTGAGGAAGTAGCGCTGCGAGGCACGCGTGCCCATCGCGCGCAGCACATACGGGCTGATGGTCGCGGGCACCAGGCCGATCTTCACCTCGCTCAGGCAGTACCAGGCGGTGTCCACGCTCACGGCCATGTCGCATGCGGCGACCAGCCCCATGCCGCCCGCGTACACGTCGCCCTGCACGCGCGCGATGGTGGGCTTGTGGCACTCGGCAATCGTGCGCAGCATGGCTGCCAGCTTGCCCGCGTCGGCGATGTTCTCGTCGCGCGTGTAGTCGGCCATGCGGCGCATCCAGTTGAGATTCGCGCCCGCGCAGAAGGCCGGACCGTTGGCGCCGAGCACGATGGCCTTGACCTGCGGCAATGCGCCGGCCTCGGTGAAGGCCTGCGTCAGCTCGGCGATGACGACGTCGTCGAAGGCGTTGCGCGCGTCGGGCTGGTCGAGCCAGATGCGGGCGATGGCGCCGTCGATGCGCAGTTGCAGTTTGGTGTATTCGCTCATGTCTCTTGTCGTTTGTTCATTGAAGGCGCTGTGGCAGCCCCAGCTTCGCAAGGAACTGATCCACCATCGGCACCCAGATGGCCGCGTTGTCCCGCCCTTCGAAGAAGGCGTGGCCGTCGTCGCCGTAGGGCGGCACGGCCTCGAAGCGCACGTCCACGCCCCTGGCCTTGTAGGCGTCCAGCAGCCGGCTCGCCAATGCGGGGCCGAAGAAATGGTCGTTCTGCGAATAGACCCACAGCATCGGCACCTTCGTGGTCGAGGCATAGCGGCCGAAGGCGTCCACCAGGCTGGCCTCGTTGCACACGTCGTCCGGTCCGCGCGAGCCGCGTCCGCCCGCGAAATTGATGGTGCCGATCACGCCGGCCGGGTTCAGGCTCGACAGCGCCAGCACGCCGAAGCCGCCGGCCGACTTGCCCAGCAGCACGATGCGCTGCGCGTCGGCATACGGCAGCGCGCGGGCGTAGTCGAGCGCGGCGCCGATGTCCTTGGCGCTCTCCAGGCCGGCGCGCACGTAGTCGGGGTTGCTGCAGCTGAAGTAGTTCTCGGCCCACGGCCCGTCGGACTTGCCGTAGCCGCGGCGCATCGGGTTGATGACCAGGAAGCCGTGGCGCGCGAACATCTGGGCCTGCCGTGCATAGCGGTCCTGCATCTTCGCGAAGTCGGAAGGCGAACGCGGCGTGCCGTGGTTGATCACCAGCACCGGAAACGGCCCGTCGCCCTCGGGCTTGTATTCGGTGGCCGCGAGCTTGACGTGCGACTCGCCGAAGAAGCCCTTGACGGTCATCGGAATCTCGACGTCGCGGCGTGCCACGTCCTGGGCCTGCGCGCCGAGCGCGCAGCACAACAGTGCGGTGGCAATGAACGCGAGCTTGCGCAACGTCATGAAGGATTCCTCGGGCGCCTCTTACATCCGGAAGATGCCGAACTTCGGCTCGGGCACCGGCGCGTTGCGCGCGGCCGCCAGGCCCAGCGCCAGCACGCGGCGCGTGTCCGCCGGATCGATGATGCCGTCGTCCCACAGCCGCGCGGTGGCGTAGTAGGGGTGGCCCTGGTCCTCGTACTGCTGGCGGATAGGCGCCTTGAAGGCCTCTTCCTCTTCCTTGCTCCAGCTGCCGCCCTTGAGCTCGATGCCGTCGCGCTTCACGGTGGCCAGCACGCTCGCGGCCTGCTCGCCACCCATCACGCTGATGCGCGCGTTGGGCCACATCCAGAGGAAGCGCGGGCTGTATGCGCGGCCGCACATGCCGTAGTTGCCGGCGCCGAAGCTGCCGCCGATGATGATGGTGAACTTGGGCACGTTGGCGGTGGCCACGGCCGTCACCATCTTGGCGCCGTGGCGCGCGATGCCTTCGTTCTCGTACTTGCGGCCCACCATGAAGCCGGTGATGTTCTGCAGGAACACCAGCGGAATCTTGCGGTGGCAGCACAGCTCGATGAAGTGCGCGCCCTTCTGCGCCGACTCGGAAAACAAGATGCCGTTGTTCGCGATGATGCCCACCGGCATGCCCTCGATCTCGGCAAAGCCGCAGACCAGCGTGGCACCGAAGCGCGCCTTGAACTCGTGGAACTCGCTGCCGTCGACGATGCGCGCGATGATCTCCCGCACGTCGAAGGGCTTGCGCGTGTCGGTGGGGATCACGCCGTACAGCTCCTCGCGCGGGAACTCGGGGGCGCGCACCGCCTTGCCGTCCGCAGCCTCGGCGCCCGCATTCTTCGCATTGAGGTTCGCCACCGCCGTGCGCGCCAGCGCCAGCGCATGCAGGTCGTTCTGCGCGAGGTGGTCGACCACGCCCGACAGGCGCGTGTGCACGTCGCCGCCGCCCAGGTCTTCGGCCGTGACCACTTCGCCCGTGGCCGCCTTCACCAGCGGCGGGCCGCCCAGGAAGATGGTGCCCTGGTTCTTCACGATGATCGACTCGTCGCTCATGGCCGGCACATACGCGCCACCGGCCGTGCACGAGCCCATGACCACCGCGATCTGCGGGATGCCCTGCGCGCTCATGTTGGCCTGGTTGTAGAAGATGCGGCCGAAGTGGTCGCGGTCGGGAAACACCTCGTCCTGGTTCGGCAGGTTGGCGCCGCCCGAGTCGACCAGGTAGATGCAGGGCAGGCGGTTCTGCTCGGCGATTTCTTGCGCGCGCAGGTGCTTCTTCACCGTCATCGGGTAGTAGGTGCCGCCCTTCACCGTGGCGTCGTTGCACACGATCATGCAGTCGACGCCGTTCACCCGGCCGATGCCCGCGATGATGCCCGCGCCCGGTGCCGACTCGGCCCCCTTGGCGTCGAGGTACATCGCATGCGCGGCCAGCGGCGCGATTTCGAGAAAGGGCGTGCCCGGGTCGAGCAGTTCCGCCACGCGGTCGCGCGGCAGCAGCTTGCCGCGCGCGGTGTGCTTGGCGCGCGCGGCCTCGCCGCCGCCCTGCTCCACTTTGGCGAACTGCTGGCGCAGGTCGTCGACCAGCGCGCGCATGGCGGCTGCATTGGCCTGGAAGTCGGCCGAGCGGGCGTTCAGTTTGGTTTCGAGTTTGCTCATGCGGTTTTTTCTTGGCTGAGGCCGAGTTGCTCTGTCATGGCTTCGCGGATCTTGAATTTCTGGATCTTGCCGGTGACGGTCATCGGGAATTCGGTGACGAAATGGATGTACCTGGGCACCTTGTAGTGCGCGATCTGGCCCTTGCAGAAGTCGCGGATCTCCTCGTCGGTGGCGCTCTGGCCGGGCTTGACGATGATCCACGCGCACAGCTCTTCGCCGTACTTCCTGTCGGGCAGGCCGACCACCTGCACGTCCTGCACCTTGGGGTGGCGGTAGAGGAATTCCTCGATCTCGCGCGGGTAGATGTTCTCGCCGCCGCGGATCACCAGGTCCTTGATGCGCCCGACGATGTTGACGTAGCCCTCGGCGTCCATGGTGGCGAGGTCGCCGGTGTGCATCCAGTGTTCGGGGTCGATGGCTTCGCGCGTCTTGGGCTCGTCGTCCCAGTAGCCGTGCATCACCGAATAGCCGCGCGTGCACAGCTCGCCCGACTGTCCGGGCGGCATGATCGCGCCGGTCTCGGGGTCGACGATCTTCACCTCGAGGTGCGGCTGCACCGTGCCCACGGTGGACACGCGGCGGTCCAGCGGCGTGTCGGTGCTGCTCTGGCAGCTCACGGGGCTGGTCTCGGTCATGCCGTAGGCGATGGTGATCTCGCTCAGGTGCATCTGGCTGACCACGCGCTTCATCACCTCGATGGGGCACGGCGAGCCGGCCATGATGCCGGTGCGCAGCGTGGAGAGGTCGAACTCCTTGAAGCGCGGATGGTCGAGCTCGGCGATGAACATGGTGGGCACGCCATGCAGGCCGGTGCACTTCTCGGCCTGCACCGTCTCAAGCACGGTGAGCGGATCGAACCCGTCGTTCGGGTACACGATGGCAGAGCCGTGCGTGAGGCAGGCCAGGTTGCCCAGCACCATGCCGAAGCAGTGGTACAGCGGCACCGGAATGCACAGCTTGTCGACGGGCGACAGCTTCATGCATTCGCCGATGAAGAAGCCGTTGTTCAGGATGTTGCGGTGCGTGAGCGTCGCGCCCTTGGGAAAGCCGGTGGTGCCGCTGGTGAACTGGATGTTGATCGGGTCGGCGGCCTTCAGCGTCTTCTGGATCTGCGCGATGCGCGGATCGGCCGCATCGCCGCTGGCCAGCAGTTGGCTGAAGCGCCGCATGCCGGGCTGTTCGTCGCCCTGGCCGGGCCTGTCGATCCAGAAGATGTGCTGCAGCAGCGGCAGGCGCGCGGGGCCCAGCTCGCGCAGCATGCCCAGGTAGTCGCTGGTCTTGAACTGCGCCATCGTCACCAGCGCCTTGCAGCCGACCTTGTTGAGCGCGTACTCGAGCTCCGAAGTGCGGTAGGCGGGGTTGATGTTGACGAGGATCAGACCGACCTTGGCGGTGGCGATCTGCATCAGCACCCACGGCACGTTGTTGTGCGACCAGATGCCGACGCGGTCGCCGGTCTTCAGCCCCAGGCCCAGCAGCGCGCTGGCGAGCCTGTTGGATTCGGCCTGCAGTTCGCGGTAGGTGAAGCGCTGGCCTTCGTGGCGGCTGATGAGCGCTTCGCGGTCGGGCTGCCTTGCGACCATGTCGTCGAAGAAGTCGCCGATGGGTTGTTCGATGAGGGGGACGTCGGTGGCGCCCTTGCCGTAGCTCTCGGTCAGTGCTGCAGTCATGTTCATTTCCTTCCTTGTCTCCTTGTCTTGCTCCTTCCCCCTCTGGGGGAAGGCTGGGATGG